>CAZEQV010000046.1:0-15822 GCA_964514435.1 uncultured Verrucomicrobiota bacterium | reverse complement strand
GGCTTCGACTGTGCCCAGTATCCCGGAAGCAAATCGGAGTTGGGCCATCCCGTAGTCGTCCACATTCGGGTAGATGGCGGCTTCATTGCGGATGGTCGCCCATACTTCCGTGACCGGACCGAACAACGTCCGCAAGAGATGAATCGCATGCGTGCCCATGTCCATGAACGCGCCTCCGCCTGAAAGTTCGGGGTTGTGGAACCAAGCGAGGTCGGGGTTGTCGAACCAATGACCGTAGGCGGCGTGGTGCGCGTTGCGGAACTTGACGCGGGTGATTGTACCGAATGCGTTTTGCTGGATGAGTGACGCGGCGGCCAGCATGGAGCCCGTGAAGGGTTGGAAGTATCCGCAATGAAGATTGGTCGGGTATCTCTTGAGCAGCCCGGCCACTTCGCGTAGTTCGGTCGTGTTGGTTACGAGAGGTTTTTCGCAGAATACCGGTTTGCCTGCCGGCAAGGCCTTCTTGAGGAGCGGCAGGTGCCGGGTGTTCTCGGCGCAGATGATGAATCCGTCCACGGCTGTGTCGGCGAGAAGCTCATCGAGGTTGCCGGTGTAATTGGCCCCGCAGGACTGTGCATAGCGATGTGGCCGCGGTCGGCGACGTCATCCCAGATGGCGTAGGCTTTGCGTCCGTCGGTGGCTTTGACGAGGTTCTCGATGAAGCTCTTGGTATGGATGTGGGCGGTGGAGAGGATGGCGATATTGGTCATGGTAGTCCGGTGCGTTTAGATTTTGACGGCGACTTCTTTGCCGCTGCGACCGGATTGATAGACGGCTTCGAGGATGGCGATGACCTTGATGGTTTCGGTCCACGGTACCGGGGAGGGTTTGTTGTTCACGACGCAATCGTGGAAGGCGATGATTTCGTCGGTGTGCGGACGTTCGACGCGGCGCGGCCAGGTGAGTGTGCCTTGCATGAGGCTGCGGCCCTTGACGGTGGCAAATTCGCCGCTGGGCCATTTGACGCCGCCGTCCATGCCGTAGAGTTGAAAGCTCATGTCTTCGCCTTCTTGTTGGTGACCTAGCCAGGCGGCTTCGAGGGTCATGGTGGCGCCATTGTCGAAGTGAACGAAGCCGGAGGCAAAATCTTCGACGGAAAACATCTTGCGGTCCCATTCACCCCACGCGCCCGGGATCATCTTGCCCTTGGCGAAATTGACTTTGGTGGTGCCGGTGACGCGGACGGGGCGGGGGAATCCCATGATCCACATGGCCGCATCGAGGGCGTGAACGCCGATATCCATGCAGGGACCGCCGCCGGCAAGCTTCTTGTTGATGAAACCGGGGGCGACGGGCAGCAGGTTGCGGCGCATGGCGCGGACGCGGGCGTGATAGACGGGGCCGAGGTTGCCGTCGTTGGCCCAGGATTTGATGGCTTGGCCGGAGGCGGTGAACCGCTGATGTTGGGCGGTCATGAGTTTGAGTTTCTTTTTGTCGGCCAGTTCTCCCATTTGCCGGACTTCCTTGGTGGAGACGGCGAGCGGTTTTTCGCAAAGGACGTGCTTGCCGGATTGGAGGGCGGCGAGGACGGCGGGAGTGTGGACGTTGTTGGGGGTGCAGATGTCCACGGCATCGAGGTCAAGTTTGACGAGGTCGCGGAAGTCGGAGAACACGTGCTGGACGTTGAGTTCTTTGGCCAAGGCGTTGGCGCGGTCGAGGTTGATGTCGGCAAGGGCGACGATTTCGACGTCCGGCAGGGCTTTCCAGCCGTTGAGATGGGCGCCTTTGAAGATGCCGCCGGTGCCGATGATTCCTACGCGAAACTTGCTGTTGCTCATGGATCTGACTCCTGATGGTTGTGTGTTGAATTACGGGATGAAATCGGGCGGGAATCTAGGAAACACTGCCGGCAGCGGCAAGCACAAAGCCGGTGGCTGTATTGGCGCGGTTCGTGCATCAGGTTGTCATTACGGAATATGAAAACGATATTGGCCATAGATGACGATGCATGGTTTCGCGAGACAATCTCGGAGGCGCTGACGGCGCAAGGATACCGGGTGATTGTGGCGCGGAGCGCGGATGAAGGGATGAGGAAGATTCGTGATGACCATCCCGATCTGGTGATGATTGACGTGAACATGCCCGGCAAGAATGGGTTCGAGATGTATCAGGAAATGGGCGGGATGGCGGAGTTGCCGGTGTTGTTTGTCAGTGGCGCTTCACGGTCGTTTTCGTCGAGGACGCCGGGATTCATGCCATTGTGGGTGCAACGTTTCTCGGCGGGAACGACGGACATTCTGTACAAACCATTTCGTCTCGACCAGCTTTATGACAAGGTGGAAAGCCTGATCGGGGAGGCGTCGGAATTGAGCCATGACACGGCAGGATGACATCGCCATCAACTGTGCGGTGCGCCGGGTCTTGGTGCGACATTTCATAGACTTGGGTCGTATTTGCATCCGCACGACGCGGGGCGCGGTTACGATCACCGGCACGCTGGAAAGGTTGATCAACTCGCCGGCGCCGTTGAATGCCGGCATCGTGACACAAATCTTTGACGAGATTGGACGGTTGAACCACGTGCGCCGAGTCCTCGGTACGCTGACCAACTGGGCATCCAAGGAGGGCGCATGGATGCCGGTTGTGGACACGCCTTCCCACTTGCCGGTGCCCTCGTGGGGGCAGCACGGCGCTTTTGAAATCACCCGCAAAGACCTAGACGGAGCCGGAGCGGTTACGAGGGAATCAGCTTTATCAGCCAACCTTCCACGCTGATCACGATGGACAGTACGATGATGATTTCAGTGATCAACGGCGTCATTTCTTTGATCCATTGGAAGGGGGTGTATTTCGAGTCCACGTCGCGGAGGATGAACGCGAACGCCACGACTGATTGAGCAGAACCGATGTGCGTCCAGCATCCGCCCGCCGCGTAACCGGCGATCTGCGACATGGCAAACAGGTGCGTCAACGCGACGTCGAGGTTCAACAACGCCCTGCCGGCAAAGTCGGCCACCACATTGTTGTCGAGCATGGCCGAAAGCAGTGTGCATCCGAGGAACTGGGCCAAAGCCACAACTGTGGCGCCCGCCGAGGAAACGCCGTCACGAATGATACTCTGCAGAAGGTTGAAATACCCGATGTCCGCCAGCAGCGTGATGGACAGGAACAGGGGGAACAGGAAAAAGTATTCGGCGTACTCGTGCCGGGCTTCGTGCAGGGCCAGCTTGCGAATCTTGGGCAGATTCATGATGCCGAGGAACGCCACCACGAAACCGGCAAACGATGCGCAGAACAACGGTATGCTGTGGTTGATAGCGTGTGCGATTAGGAGTCCGATGAAGGGAATCAATGCCAGGGCGCCAATTCGTTGCGCCAGCATTCGGCGGGGTTTGAGTTTATCTATGGCTTCGTTGACAGCCGTATCAGCGACATCAGCGGCTTGTTCGTCGCCCAAGACCATCAGCAGGTACCGGTTATCGAGCGGTTTCGCCAAGTCTTCGGCCACAAACTTCCCCAGCAACGCCTGGCGCGTTTCGGCCGGAATGTTCTCGCGCACCATCGCTTCGCCCATCACTTCACCCTTGCTGATCCTCTCCAGAATGGGGCGCAGTTTCTCTCCCAACTGGTCGGCGTGATCCTTGAGGAACTCAACAGGGGTCTGCACCTCTCCATGCCTTTGAGCTTGGAGGAAGCGGACTGTGGCGGCGTGTGCGTCCAGCACGTCCATTTTGTCCACATTGACCTGGGCGCCCCGCAGGCGGCGGCGCAGGTTCCAGGCCACCACCAGATAACAGGCCACCGCGGCCGGTGCGCAGTAGCGGAGAAAGAAACCGTCGGTGAGGAGCGTTTTGCCTTCGGCCACCATGACGGGTTTTCCTTGTGAATCCAGAACGGGCGCGCCGGTCGCGTCCACTTTCTGGACCATTTCGCGAACGTTGGATTTCATGATCAGGTTGGGCGGTTCACCGTAGGCCAGCCACATGCCGCAGACAGTGGTGACGACGGTGCACACCATCACGGCGTACCGGATTGAAGGGATGGGGGCCGCGGCGATAATCAGGATGATGACCAATGTCCGAATCGTCAGTCCGATCATGGACACGCCATCCAGGATGCCGGAGAACAGCGACACCACTGCCGTGACGGCAATCACCGTAGGCAGCACGGCGCCCTTGTTCTTGCGAAGCAGGACCATCGTCGTCCATTCCAGCAATCGCGTTTGCGCGATCACCGCCACAAAAAACGTCAGCCCCAGAATGAACAACATCGTGTCGGCGTGGATCAACTTGTCGAGGCCATGGAACGACAGAACATTGTGGCGGATGAAATGTCCCCAGCCGTGCTCCGCCACTTCCTTGTGGAAACTGGAGGACTCCGGCGAGCCGGCGGCGATGAACGTGGCCACGATCACCATCGCGGCTCCGTACGTCAGGGCATTCTTGTCCAACCGGTACTTGATCGAGCCAAGCACGAACAACGCAATGATGGTGGCAAAAACTTCACCGGCCAACAGGTTTGGTGTCGGCGTGAACATCCCCGACAGACCCAACGCAAGAATTCCACCGGCCGCAACGGCACAGCCAACAAGGAATTTGAGAGCAGAGAGATTTACAACATCCGGTTCCGCAGCAGCAGAAGCAGAAGAAGGATCGGTACTCATAGTACCCGCGGACTCTAGCAACCCGACGCGGGAAATCAAGAGTCTCGAATTCCGCGTTGCGGACGATGTTCCGTAAACACTATTGTTTAGCCACACGTGAAACTCTCGCTGAAGATCATCGCGTTTTGCATCTTTGTCATCGTAAACACTGTGGCCTTGTTTCACTTTTACGTGACGGCGCGCGGGAAGAACGCTTGGGAACAGTTCAAGTCCACGAAAGAGGCTGAAGGCATTTCATTCGACCGGCGTTCCATCTTGCCGGCCGCGGTACCGGACGAAGAAAACTTCGCCGCCATTCCGTTGCTGCGACCGCTATACAGTCAGATGAGCCAGCCGTCTAAAACCACCGGCATCAGTAGCTTGCCGGAAATGCAGTGGCTGAACGAACTCTCACGGTTGAGTTCGGCATGGAAGACCAACACGCCGACAGAAGAGATCATGACGGCGCTTCAGCCGTTCGAGAGCGAACTCTCCCAGATTGCCGATGGTGTCCGCTTGCCGCGTTGCCGGTTTCCAGTCCGGTATGAAGACGGGATCTCAGCGCTGTTTCCGCATTTGACGCCCCTCCGCGGTCTTGCCCGAAGCTACACGGCTCGGTCACGGGCGCATTTCGCCGCCGGCAAGGTTGATTTGGCGACGCACGACTTGGTGACTGCGATCCGTCTGGCTCGCGCCCTTGATGATGAACCGATCTTGATTACGGAACTGATGCAGGCAGCCATTCTGCAACCTACAATCCAGCCGCTGCAGAGCAATCTTGCCGGAGCGAAGTTCACTGACGCCCAACTGAAATCACTCCAAGATGAACTGGCGGGTTTTAACATGATCCGCCGTCACCAGTTGGCAATGCACGGCGAACGGCTTCTGATGGCCAACAAGATCATTCAAGAGATCATCGAGAAAGGGCCTCGTGACCGCGCTAAATATCTGAATATCCTCGACGGGAGTTCCTCTCTTTCAAAGATCGGACTGATCACAGCGGTTGTGCCCACCGGTTGGTGGTACGAATCCATGCTCCATATCAACCGCTGGCATCTGGATATGGTTCAACCAGCGCTCGATCCCGCCCGTCAACGTGTGGATGTTTCGCGCATTGCATCGAGTGACCACTACGTGAGCAAACTTCCTCGTCGCCCAACGAATCTTTTGCTGATTCTTCTGGCTCCAGCCGTCGGCGCGGCCACAACGCAGGCCGTCATGACGCAGACACAGGTGAACCTCGCGCAAATCGCTTTGGCCTTGGAACGTTACCGGCTGAAAAACCAAAGCTATCCGGCCTCGCTCGATGCGCTCGTGCCGGATTACATCGCGAAGATTCCGCATGAGATCGTGACGGGGGATCCGCCACGATACCGGCTCGAGTCGCCCGACCGGTATGTTCTCTATTCCACGGGCTGGAACGGGACAGACGAGGGCGGGTTCGTCAGTTCGAAGCGTGAAGATGGCGATTGGGTGTGGAAGGCGGCTGCGGATCCGGCCGATTCAAAGTAGCCGGCTCAACTGATCGGTGGTTCTTTCTTGGGCCACACGAGCGACGCTACAACTGACACGATCAGGATACCGGTCACCACGCTCAGCGCCACGACTGTCGGGAGTTTGTAGTAAGCGGAAATGATCATTTTCACGCCCACGAACACGAGGATGATGGACAACCCGTAGTGCAGACAGTGGAAAAGGTTCATCACACCCGCCAACCCAAAGTAAAGGGCGCGAAGTCCGAGAATGGCGAAGACGTTGGATGTATAGACGATGAACGGTTCACGGCTGATGGCGAGCACGGCCGGGATGGAATCCACGGCGAACACCACATCCGTTGTTTCCACCACGACCAGCACGACCATGAGGGGCGTGGCCATCCAGCGTCCCGCTTGTCGCACCCAGAACCGGCCGCCTTCGTAGTTGGAAGTGACCGGCACGAATCGGCGGAACAATTTCAGCGCGGGATTCTTTTCGGGATGCACTTCCTTGTCTTTCTCCGTGACCATCTTGATGCCGCTATAGACAAGGATGGCGCCGAACAGATAGATGATCCATTCGAACCGGTGAATGAGCGCCACACCAGCCAAGATAAATATGGCGCGCATGATCAACGCCCCCAAGATGCCCCAGAACAGGACAGTGTGCTGGTTTTCGGCGGGCACGCGGAAGTAGCGGAAGATCATCAGGAAGACGAAGATGTTGTCCACGCTGAGGGATTTTTCGATGACGTAGCCGGTCAGGAACTCC
Source organism: uncultured Verrucomicrobiota bacterium (assembly GCA_964514435.1). GTDB lineage: Bacteria > Verrucomicrobiota > Verrucomicrobiia > Palsa-1439 > Palsa-1439 > CAZEQV01. Next base: position 8,993 of record CAZEQV010000046.1, on the reverse strand, counting down.
AGAGCCAACTGCTTGCCCAGCCAAAAGTAAATGATCACGTTGTAGGCCAGCGCCAACGCGATCCAAACGGCGCTCCACGCCAAGGCTTCCTTCAGACGAACAGCGTGTTGTTTGCGGTGAAAGACTCCCAGGTCCAACGCCAGCATCAGCAGCACGAACAAGTTGAAGAAAATCCATTTCCAAACGGTACCGGGCATGGCGGGATATTGCCCAAGCACCCCGGCAAGTCAATGTTCAAGCCAAACGACGAGTTGCGGCTTATTGAATACCGGAAGGTTGACATCGTCTCAGCGACCATGAAGATTGAAGCCATGAATACAAAACTCTCGCTTTTCGCTGTTGTCGCCACCGTGGGATTCGCCTTGGGATGTTCCTCGCCCGAAGGCGTCAAATACGTGGATCCCGGTGCGCAGGGCAAGGTCGCCGGCACCGGCATCGAATCGCAGGACATCGGGGCGGCGGCGGTCAAAGCCGCTCAATCCATCGTCAATCTTCCCCAGATTACCCAAGCCACGGAGCCGCCCATCATCTTGATCACCCCGGTCACCAATCGCAGCGCCACTCCGATTGACGCTGATCTCTACACGGTCAAACTTCGCGGCACACTGATGCAATACGGCGGCGGCAAGGTGCGGTTCCTGGCCCGTGACGTTTCGTGGAACGTGAACAAGGAAGAAATGGCCGCCCGGGCCGCCGGCGAGGTTCAACAGGGCGCGGCCCGCAACGCGCACACGTTCCATTACATCCTTACCGCCGAGCTTCGCGGCATCAGCGCGTCCTCGAGTCAAGGCCGCAGCGAATACTTCCTTGTCGCCTTCAAGCTCGTGGACATCAATGATCTCTTGCTCTGGGAAAACCAGTACGAGATCAAGAAGGAAGGAAGCGACAACGCCGTGTACCGCTGACGCGGATGTGACGTGAAGCCCACCGCGCCCCATAGCGGCACGATTCCCTGCCGGGCATGGATTCTGGCCGGGGCACTGGCTTGGCTCGCCGGTACCGGCTGCGCCACATCGGGACCGTATTCGGCTTCCGGCAAGCCGATCCCACCGGCGCAGATGACCGCGGCGCAACAACGCGTCGCGGGCATGGACCTGCCGGAGGAACTCAAGCCGTTCTTCATCGCCCTCTACGCGGAAGGCCGTGAAAACGAAGCGTTGCACGCCATGCGCACCGGGCTGGCCTGCCTGCGAATGAACCGCATGGACCTCGCCAAATCTCTTTTCGACCAGGCCATCGCCGATGTGGAATCGCTCCAAGCAGGCGCGTCTCAAGCCCAACGCGCCCAAAGCAAGTTCGTACGCGAACAGGAGAAATGGTTCAAAGGCGAATCGTACGAGCGATCGGCTTTGTTTTTTTACCGGGGCCTGCTCTATCTCGGCGATGGCGACTACGGCAACGCGGCCGCCTGCTTCAAACGGGCGCAACTCTATGACGTGACCGGCGACGACGCGCCCGGCTTTGCCGGCGACTGGCAAAGCGCGGAATGGGCGCTGGCGTTCGCGTCTTACAAACAAGGATTCCCCGAGGAATCCGCCCGCGCACTGGAACGCATGGCCAGACTTCCCAATCGCGCCGGTGAGGTGGCCTTGCCGGTGCCGGATCAGAATGTGTTGCTTGTGATTGAGACGGGACGCGGCCCGGTCAAATACCAAGCCGGCGAGTACGGCGAACTTCTCCGATACATGGAGGGCGCCAACGATGTGAAACAGATTTCCGTCATGCAAGGCGAGAGAGTGCTCGCGCGTACGACGCCCGCGGAACGATTGTACGTGCAAGCCACGACGCGCGGCACCCGGCAGGTGGATTCCATTTTGGCCGGCAAGGCGCGATTCAAAGAGATCACGGGCACGGCGGCCGTCGGCCTGGGAATGGGCGCCGTGATTGCCTCGCAACAGAAGAACGCCGAGGTGGCGACCGGAATACTGGCCGGGCTGGCTGCGATCAGCGCCTTGGTGTCGGCGGCCACCACACCGCAAGCGGATGTGCGGGCTTGGGACAACTTGCCGCACTCGATATTTCTAGTGGGATTGAAGATGCCGGAAGGCGAAACGTCTCTCCAGATCCGAGCAGAGGGAACCAACAAGACCGGCAACTTCAAAGTGAACGTGCCGGGCACCGGTGCGACGACGGTGGCGTATGTGAGATTTTAACCCTGAAGGAGCCAAACAATGAATCGAAGCATCATGACAGCAATCGCGGTGGGAACGTGTGTGTTTGTGTCGGCAACCGGCTGCAAAGCGCCCGAAGGCCCCTACGTGGCCGTGGCCAAACCGGATAACCCCGAGGCATCGGGCGCGCCCGTTGTGTTGTTGAATTACGAACTCAAGCAGAAACTGGCGGTGGATCGTCCCCCTATCGTCGTTCGGAATCCGAACGGCCACATGACCATCCAGGTCGGGCTGCGGAACCGCACGGACAAAGAAATCCTGCGGGTGCAAGCGCAGACCATTTTCATGGATGAAACCGGTCGGGTCTTGTACTCGCAGGTGGGCAGTGAAACCGCGTGGCAGACCATTGTGTTGGCGCCGAATCAGACGACGCATTACAGTGCCGCCGCGCTTTCCACGGAAGCCAGCCGGTTCACAGTTCGCGTGCGCTTGGCGAAGTAACTGGAAAAACCGGCTGCGCAGAGACAGAACGCCGTCGCACACAACAGACAGTCAAACTTCATGTCCCGTTGTGTTTATGTCGGCGCTTGACGGGATTGGCAGGGGGCGGTAGTGTCCGCCCGCCGGTCAAGTTGTAGCAGACCGGCGCGATCAACCCCCAAGTTTACCAACCCCAACGTATTTCACCTGCCCATGACCGCTCTTACCAAGATTGGACTCACCGGCTGCATCGCCGCCGGCAAGACGACAATGGCCGCACATTGGGCGAAGGCGGGCGTCCCGTTCATCGAAAGCGATCAGCTCTCACACCGCACCTTGCTGCCGAACACGGAAACATGGAAAGAAGTGGTGCGGGTTTTCGGAGAACGGATTCTGCACCCTGACAAATCCGTCAATCGCCGGCTGTTGGGCGATATCGTTTTCAACGACGAACAGAAGCGGCTGGTGTTGAACCGTATTGTCCACCCCGAGGTGCGGCGGATGTGGTTGGAAGCGTTGCACTCGCTGGAGCAGGCCGGATCCCACGCCTTGGCGGTGGTGGTCATCCCGCTGTTGTACGAGGTGGGCGCCGAATCAGAATTTCACAAGGTGGTGGTCGTCGGCTGCAGTGAACAGACACAACTGTCCCGGCTGGCGGCCCGAGGATTGAATGAAACACAGGCTCGCGCCCGCATGAGGGCGCAGTGGCCCATACAAACCAAAATGGATCGCGCCGACTATGTCATTTGGAACGACGGCCAATTGGATCATGCCTGCCGACAGGCCGATTTGATTTGGAAGGCGATTAAGGAGAACGGAAATGCCCCCGCGAAGAAAAGGTAGTAGCAAACCCAAGAAACCACGCCCGCAACGCCCGGAACAACCCACGCTCGTTCCTGACGCGGCCGGCCGCACCACCATACCGGCCCACGAATTGAGCCAGATTCTGGCCGTGTCCGAAGACGCCCCCGTGCCGCCGCCGGTCGTGCCGGAGGAACCGCCCGCCGGCACGCTCACCGAGAAAGTGCTCAAAGGTCAGACGCTTCATCTCACCGATTTGCAAGCCATGGAGATGACCGCGCTGCAACAGATGGCCCGCGAGTCCGGCTGCGAACAAGTCGTGACGTTGAAGAAACACGAGCTGATTTTTCACATCCTGAAACGCAACGCGGAACTCAGCGGCACGATGTTCGGGGAAGGAGTCCTCGAAATCCTGCCGGACGGCTTTGGGTTTCTGCGCGCCCCCAGCTCCAACTATCTGCCGTGCCCCGAAGACATCTACGTGTCTCCTTCGCAGATTCGGAGGTTCGAGCTACAGACGGGCGATTCCATTTACGGACAAGTGCGTCCCCCGAAGGACAAAGAACGGTTCTTCGCGTTGTTGAAAGTCGAAAAGGTCAACGGCGACCTGCCGGACAAGGCCAAAGACAAAGTGATGTTCGACAACCTGACGCCGTTTTTCCCCACCGGCCGATTCATCCTCGAAACGGAACCGGACGAGATCAACATGCGGGTGATGGATTTGTTCACGCCGGTCGGCAAGGGCCAGCGCGCGTTGATCGTGGCGCCGCCGCGCACCGGCAAGACGATTCTGCTGCAGAAAATCGCCAACGCCATTGCCAAGAACAGCCCCAAGACCATCATCATCGTGTTGCTCATTGACGAGCGCCCCGAGGAGGTCACGGACTTCAAACGGGTCGTCAACGGCGAAGTCATCACGTCCACATTCGATGAGGCGCCTGAACGCCATGCGCAGGTCGCGGAGATGGTGCTGGAAAAGGCCAAACGCCTCGTCGAGGCCAAGAAAGATGTGGTGATCCTGCTGGATTCCATCACCCGGTTGGCTCGCGCCTACAACACGTTGGCGCCCCACTCCGGCAAGATTCTTTCCGGAGGCGTGGACGCCAACGCCCTGCACAAACCGAAACGGTTCTTCGGCGCCGCCCGCAACGTGGAGGAAGGCGGTTCGTTGACCATCATCGCCACGGCGTTGATCGAAACCGGCTCGCGCATGGACGAAGTGATCTTCGAGGAGTTCAAGGGCACCGGCAACATGGAACTCGTGCTCGACCGTCATCTCGCCGAGAAACGAATCTTCCCGGCCATCAACATCGAGAAGTCCGGCACCCGCAAAGAAGAACTGCTGTATCACCCCGACGAGCTGAACCGCATTTATATTCTGCGCAAGGCGTTGAGCGGCGTGCCGCCGGTGGAGGCCATGGAGTTGGTCATCGAGAAACTCAAGAAGACACGCTCGAATCCGGAGTTCCTGCTTTCGATGAAATTCTAGAGGCAGCCGTGAATCGGCATTGTCAGCCGGATTCGTTTGCGTACACTGCTGGCGTGACGGAACCATTCCACTGGAATCCAACGCAAACCACGATCATGGGCGTGTTGAATGTCACGCCCGATTCGTTCTCTGACGGCGGTCGGTTTCTTTCCGCGGACGCCGCCGTGCCGCGCGCGCGGCAAATGGCCGCGGAGGGGGCCGGCATCATTGATGTCGGCGGCGAGAGCACCCGGCCGGGCGCGTCGCCGGTCAGCAACGAGGAAGAATGCCGGCGGGTGATCCCCGTCATTCGTCAACTGGCCGGACTGGTTGTGTCGGTGGACACGATGAAGGCCGACGTCGCCGAGCAGGCGGTGGCGGCCGGTGCGCGGGTGATCAACGACATCAGCGCGTTGCGGCATGACCCGCGCATGATCGAAGTGGCGCGGGCCAGCGGCGCGGGCCTGGTGTTGATGCACATGCAGGGCGACCCGCAGACGATGCAGCAAGCGCCCCGGTACGCCGACGTGGTGGCGGAGGTCCGCGCGTTTCTCGAGGAACGAATCGCGTATGCGGTGGGAAAGGGGATCGAGCGCGACCGCATCGCCATTGATCCCGGTATCGGTTTTGGAAAAACGGTGGAGCATAATCTTGAATTGCTGGCAAACTTGGATGTGTTCACGTCGCTGGGATGTGCGGTGGTTGTGGGAACGTCCCGCAAATCATTTATCGGACGAGTTCTGGACCGGCCACCGCACGAGCGAATGTGGGGCACGGCGGCCACGGTCGCCTGGGCGGTGTCACGCGGGGCACGCATCGTGCGAGTGCATGATGTGGCCGCGATGCGTGACGTAATACGGATGACCGAGGCCATGGAGGCGCATCGGCGCACGGATGCGGTGGTTGGCTGATATGGACATGATGTGGGACAGGCTGTTGCGGTACGGGAAGCCGGCGCTGGAGATCGTCCTGCTGGGGGCGGTGATCTATTTTTTTCTGAAACTGTTCCGGCGCACGCGCGGGGCGGCTGTGTTCACCGGGCTGGTAATCGCGTTGGTGGTGGTGGGCGGCATCACGCGCGTGTTTGAGCTGAACGTGTTGAGCTGGATCTTTGGCCATGTGCTGACGTGGCTGGCCATCGCCTTGCTGGTGATCTTCCAGCCGGAATGGCGGCGGGCACTGGCCCAGATCGGCAGCCAGCAGATTTTCACCGGCAACCAGCGCGGAGAATTTCTGGTGGATGTGTTGGTGGAAACGGCCCGGTCTCTTTCCCAGAAGCGATGCGGCGGATTGATGGCCATCGAACGAGACATCGGGTTTCGCGGAGTCATTGAGACCGGTGTGCCCATCGGGGCGCGGGCTTCAGCGGAATTGTTGACCACGATTTTCTTTCCGAACACGCCGTTGCACGACGGCGGAGTGGTGTTGCGCGGCAATCGGATCGTGGCGGCTTCCTGCGTGTTTCCCTTGTCGCAGCAGCACGACATCAGCAAATCCGTCGGCATGCGTCACCGGGCGGCGGTCGGTTTGACGGAGGAGACGGACGCCGTGGTGGTGGTGGTGAGCGAGGAGACCGGCGAGATTTCCGTGGCGCAGCAAGGACACTTGATGCACGGGATGGATCTGGACGGACTGCGGTCCTTTCTGCAAACGGCCCTGGCCCCGTCGCGTGAACCCGGCCCGACCGGCTGGATCAGCGATGCGCTGCAACGGACAATCCGCCGTCTCATGTCGCCCCAAGAAGGTTTCTCGGATGTTTCAGCGGAAGACGAGAAAGACCGGCACCGAGAGGAGGATCGTCCGTGAAGAATTGGTTGGCCCACGATCTGAGCCTCAAAATCGTGGCGTTGCTGCTGGCAACGGCCACATGGTTCTTCGTGCATTCTATGACGAGCGATTCTCGCACCGTCGAGGCGCCGCTGGAGGTTCGTCTGAAGACCGGCCTGTCATTGCTTCACGCCAGCACGCAGACCGTTCAAGTCAACATTCGCGGCACGCGCGAGGACGTGCGGGAAGCGAGCCGGCAGGAAATCACCGCTCTGGTGGATTTGACGAAAAGCGAGCGCACCGGCGAGTTTGTCGTGCCGTTGAACCGCCGCATGATCCGCCATCCCTACCGGGTTCAAGTTGTCGAAATCGCGCCCGCCGAGATCACGGTGAGGGTTGACCAGATTGTGGAACGCGATTTCGCCGTGCAACCGCAGTTCTTCGGCGAACTGCCACCGGGCTTGATCGTCGAACGTGTGATCGTGAAACCGGAGACGGTTCGCTTGAAAGCGCCCAAGCTGGTGGCCGATAGCATGACCGGCGCGAAAACATTGCCCATTGACCTGACCGGACGGCGCACTTCGTTCCGTGAACGCGTGGAGATCGAGTCGGTGGATTCCCATTCCAAGACGCCCCAGCGCCGATTCGTGGACGTGAATGTTCGCATCGTCGAGGCGCGCGCCGTTGACACTCCTGCCGGCGGTGGGTAGAAACGGGAGCGTGACCTCCCATCCAGCCCGCAAAATCTTCGGCACCGACGGAGTCCGCGGTGTCGCCAACATCGAACCGGTAACCGCCGAGACCGCGCTGAAACTGGGGCGCTCGGCCGCGCACGTTTTTCGCATCCGCCAGCCGGTCGCGTTTGGCCATGGCCGCCACAAGATTGTCATCGGCAAGGACACGCGGCTCAGCGGGTACATGCTCGAAAACGCCATCGCCGCCGGCATCCTTTCGATGGGCGTGGACGTGCTGCTCATTGGTCCGCTGCCGACGCCCGGGGTGGCGCACATCACACGTTCGTTGCGCGCCGATGCCGGTATCGTTCTGACCGCCTCGCACAATCCCTATGAAGACAACGGCATCAAATTCTTCCATCACGACGGCTACAAACTCGACGACGCCATTGAGGCGGAAATCGAAGAATTGGTGTTCAGCGGCCAGATTGAAAACATCCGTCCGACGGCCGGTGACATTGGCAAGGCGATGCGCATTGACGATGCCTTGGGCCGATACGTGGAGTTCGCCAAGGCCGCTTTCCCCAAAGGCATGACCTTGGAAGGACTGCGCGTGGTGGTGGATGCCGGCAACGGCGCGACCTACAAGAGCACGCCCTGTGTCCTGCGCGAACTCGGCGCCCGCGTGACGGTGCTCAACAACGCGCCCGACGGCACCAACATCAACCTCGATTGCGGCAGCACCTATCCGGACGTGGTGTGCCGCGCCGTGCGCGAACACGGCGCGGACGTGGGCATTTCCCACGACGGCGACGGCGACCGCGTCATCCTGTGCGACGAGAAAGGCGAGCTGGTGGATGGCGACGATGTGTTGGCCATTACCGGCCTGGACTGGCTGCAACGAGGCGCGTTGCGGGGCAACACACTCGTGGCCACGGTCATGAGCAACCTCGGATTGGATCATATGTTCCGGCAAGCGGGCGGGCAGGTGGTCCGCGCCAAGGTCGGCGACCGGTATGTCCTCGAAGAGATGTTGAAAGGCGATTTCAACGTGGGCGGCGAACAATCCGGTCACATGATCTTCCGCGACTTCACCACCACCGGCGACGGCATCATCAGCGCGCTGCAAGTGTTGCGCATTTTGATGGAGAAAGACAAACGTCTCAGCGAACTGCGGACCTTGGTGGAGAAGTTCCCGCAGGTCGTCATCAACATCAAAGTGGCCAGCAAGCCGGCATGGGACAGCTTGCCCGACGTGCTGAAACTCGTGCGCGAAGCGGAAACCACGCTGGGCGAAAACGGGCGTGTGCTGCTGCGCTATTCCGGCACGGAACCGAAGGCGCGCCTGCTCATTGAAGGCCGCAACCACGCCCAAATAACCGCGCTGGCCGACCGGATCGCCGCCGCCATCCGTTCCCACATCGGCGCCTGAACGGGAGCAGCGAACTGGTCGAATCAGCACCAAGGGTTGAGGCCACTGCTGCGATCTGATTCATCCCAAGCGCAGCCGCCGAACCCCACCGGCAGGCCGTAGAGGCGCACACTTGGTCGTCGATCTCTTGCTCCAACTCGCGCACCGCCTTGTCCGCCGTAGCGCCGCGCGAAGGCTGCTCCGCCGCCGCGTCCGCCCGCTTCGCCCTGACTGGCTTTGCTTCGCGCGCCGATGTCATGGGCAATACCCGTAATGCCGCA
>CAZEQV010000045.1:7713-16117 GCA_964514435.1 uncultured Verrucomicrobiota bacterium | reverse complement strand
TATGCCTCTGGCTCCGAAGATCGCCAGTGAACAACGATCTTCAACTCATTCAGAGCGCGAGCATGATCGTCAGCAACAACAGTAATAATGGCACCCGCGTCTTTCGCTACAAGAGTCTGGACTTTACCGGGGCGGGCAAGACGTTGACGATTGCCGCGGTGGGACCTGGTGCCAGCAATGGATCAGTGAACAGCAATGTGTTTTCTCGCATTACCGTCAACAACAACGGCACCCTCGACATTAGGAATGATTTCACTGGTACTGCTGCCGCCCTCGCAAAGAGCACGGCGAAACTCGGCCTGAGTAACATCACGGTCCAGGCCGGCAGACTGCTGACGATCACCGACACCGGTAGCAATCCCAGCAACGGGGTGCTGGTAGGATTGGCAGGCACGCTGGCCGTTGGGTTGGCCGGCAGCGCCGATTTCCTGAGCACCAACTCCTTCAAGATCGTGGACTATGTAGCCAACGCGAACGGGAAAGGCTCGCTGACCGACGGGACCACATTCGATACGACGGCCAACCTGTGGGTGAAATCCACGGTGAACAGCGACATCTTCGTGACGCTTAGCGGGACGGCAAACTTGGGCACGATTAACGCGGCGGGCGGCGGATTGTCGTTTGGGGCGGCAAATGCAGGCTACCTAACGCTCACCAATCTTGCCATCGGAAGCTACGAGGTCAACTTGACGCTCGCCACCGGGGCGAGCACCAACCAAGTGGCGCAACAGTTGGCGCTCAATCCGGCCTACAGTGGCATCACCTTCCTGACGGAAACCAACGTGTTCTTCACGTTTGCCTCGTCCATGGCCGGGACCGGCTACTTTGCATGGGACAACGTCAATTCGCTGGGTGGTGACCTGACAGGGTTCCAGATGGCGATCCCGGAACCGTCCGCCATCGCGCTGGTCGGGTTGGGGATGTTGACCTTGCTGACGCTTCGTCGTCGGCGCCGGCCATGAAGCGGTTGATGGCACTGGTCATCTTCGGCCTTGGTTCGACCCTGCTGAGAGCGGAACTCCCGTTGGGTGACCCGCAGTTCCAACCCAGTCGCGCCCGGCCTGTTGGTTGGCGCGGGGATGGCACGGGCTGCTATCCGGGCGCAACACCGCCGACGGAATGGGACACGACGACCGGCAAGGGCATCGTCTGGAAGGCGCCGATGCCCTCTTGGTCGCAAGCCTCGCCGATTGTCGTCAACGGTCGCGTCATCGTCCTGAGCGAACCGCACACGATCCTGTGCTATGACGCCGGGACGGGGAAAAGGCTCTGGCACAATTCAACTGATGTGTTGGACGCGCAGTTTCCATCGGCGGAAGCGAAGCAGAAGCGGGAGTTGTGGGAGCAGATTGAGTTGGGTTTCGCGATTGGCCGTAGCAATTACCTGAAAGACAACCGGGAAACATATGGTCCGGCCGAACAGGCGCTCGGCGAGCAGATGCGGGCCAAACTGAAGGGCACGCCCTACTGGGATGCCGGCAAGGAGTGGGTGGCGCAGGACCCGGCGGAGTTCAGCCGGTTGGGATTGTGGATTAACGGTCACATCAATGCATTGGGTCGGACACAGGCACCGGCGATCAGTGACGGCGAATGGGTCTGGGCGGCGTTCGGCACACACACGGTGGCCTGTTACGAGTTGGCCACGGGCAAGACGCGCTGGATGAAGTTCCTCGGCGGCATGGAAAATCCGGTGCGCGACGCCAACAAGACGATGGGCCACACCCGGACGGCCAGCAGCATCCAGATGGCCTTCACGCCGGCGCCGCAACTCGTGGACGGCAAACTGGTGCTGTTCCATTTGCGAACATTCCGCGCCCTCAATCCCGATACCGGCCAGGAGTTGTGGAAGACGCATCTTCCCATGCGGGTGCCGGAAGGATTCAAAGGGGCCGGGCACAAGGGGGCGGGGACGTTTGCCGCGTTGCGCGTCGGCTCGCACGGGGTGGCGGTGACACCGGATGGTCAGGCCGTGCGGTTGGCGGACGGCAAGGTGGTGGCCGAGGAGGTGGGCGGCTACATGGATGGCGCGGGTTCATCGCCCATTGCGGACGATGAACACGACATGGTTTATTTCTTCGATGCCACGTGCGGCGGGAAAGGTAATACGGAGACAACATATGGAGTCCGGTTGCAGTGGCAGGGCGACAAGCTGGCCGGTCACGTTGTCTGGAAACAGCCCCAGGTACACGACAGCGTCATGTCTGTCTTGCATCGCGGGTTGATTTACGGGCCGGCGGCGGGCGTGTTGGATGCAAGCACCGGCACGGTCCGGTTTGCGCCGGACAAGAAGTTCCAGACCGTCTTTTGCGGGTGGACGCTGGCGGGCGACCTGTTGTGCGGCATCATGGACAGCGGCAAGACCCAGCCGCCGCTCCGGGGCCAGATGTGGCGGATCGGTGGCGATGGCAACCTGAAGCAGGTGGCCGGCTCCCGCGTGATTCAGGAGACGGAAAGCGTGGATGAGTTGCACCAACGAATGGTGCAGGCGTGGAAGGAGGGCGTGCTCTCGTGGCGGACGCCGTCACCGGTGTGGTTCCACACAGCCATCGGCCCGAACCGCGTGATGGGCAACCATCCGTTCTTTCACGGCAACCGGATGTATGTGCGGACCTACGCCTACCTGTATTGCATCGGCAACAATTCCGAAACTTCCTCGCCCGCACGGGTTGGAAAAGATTAGATGAAAGGCGCCATTCCATTCGCGGTGCTGTTGAGCGTTGTTTTGACGGTGAATATTCAAGCGACGGCCGGTGCGGGATTGTCCTTGCCGGACGGCGCGACCGAGGTGTTTCAGTACGCGGTTTCCGCCGGCACGAACGACAAAGGGCAGGAATCCACCGCCTATCTTTGGCTGCCGCCCCAGGCGCACCGGATTCGCGGCGTGATCGTGGGCGGCAATGTGTTGTTGGAGCCGCACTTTGTCGTGGACCCGGTCATTCGCCAAGCCTGCGCGGAAATCGGGCTGGCCATTGTGTATTTCTCGCCACATTTCGCGGCGACGTTCGTGTGGCAAGAAACCGATTGCGAAGAGCAACTGCTCCAGGCGCTGGCCGACTTGGGCAAGATCTCGAACCATTCGGAACTGGCCGACGCCCCGCTGGTGCCGATCGGCCACAGCGTCGCCTCCTTGTTTGCGCAGCGGGTGTTCAACTGGCAGCCGCAACGTTGTCTGGCGGTGATCACGTACAAGGGCGCGTTGCCGGCGGATCCAACGCTCGCCGCCAATCCGGCGGTGCGCGGCGTGCCGGCCTTGCACGTCACCGATTTCATCGCCGGCGAGGACGTGCCGGACAAGGCGGCGTCGCAATCCCGCGAAATCGCGCTGCGTTGTCGCGCGGCCAATCCCGAATTGTTGCTGGGGTTGATCGAGGAGAACGGCGGGCGGCACGGGACATACTCGTTCCGCTTGTCGGAGATGTTCGCCGAGTTCTTGCGCGCGGCGGCGCGCTTGCGGCTGGACGCGACTGGGAAACTGCGCCCGGTAAAGTCGGGGGAAGGCGTGTTGATGGATGCCCAGATGGACAAGCCCCGGTTTCCGGCTGCCCCGGCCAACGAGTACGAGGGAAAAGCAGAGGAATCGCTCTGGTTCCCGTCGTTGGAACTGGCGCGGGCCCTGGAGAAGTTCAACCTGACGCAGTTCGGAAAGAAGTCGCGAGATTTCGCGTTTGTCGCCAACAACGCCACCGGCGCGCTGATGGACAACGCCCAAGGCGAGATCAAGCCGCAGTGGGTCGGGCGGGACGAGTTTCAGGTGCAAGCCAAGGCCACTGACGGCCGCGCCGCGCCGATCCGGTTTCGCGCCAGTTGCCAGCAACTGGAACAGGTCGCGCCGGACCGGTTCCGGTTTCGTTACAACCCGCGCGCCGCGCGTTGGCCGGTGTTGTTGGGAATCTGGGACGGGGATGAAGAGCACCGGTACATGGAGCGCGTCAAACGTGTCGCCACGCCGTGGAAACAAGGTTCGGGAAGCGGTGCTTGGACCACGCCGGCCACCGACAAGAACATCATCCAGTTCACGCCGCCGGCGAGTGTGCACCGCCGCGCGTTCCCCGTGAAGTTGACCGGCACGAGCAACGCGCAGTTGCCGGTCCGCTACACGGTCAACTACGGTCCGGCCCGGATCGCCAATGAAGACACGTTGGTGCTCGCCGACTGGCCGGCGCGCGCGAAATTGCCGGTGACCATTGAGGTCATCGCCTGGCAACTGGGCAGCCAGGTCGAGCCGAAGATTCCACCGGCGGAGCCGGTGCGACGGCGCATTACGGTCGTGGCGGAGGACTCTCCCTAGCCGGTCCGCAGGTCTCGGTCATGTCTTCTCAACTACCCCATATCGTCGTTGTGCTCAGCGACGAGCATCGCGGACAGGCGATGAGCCATGCCGGCGATGCGAACCTGCGCACCCCGGCGCTCGACGCGCTCGCGGCGGCGGGCGTCAGTTTCCGACGCGCCTATGCCAATTGCCCGGTCTGCACGCCCTCGCGCGGCACAATTTTCTCGGGCCGGCACGCCCATGCCGGACCCGTGGCCGGGTTCTTCGACGTGTACAAGGCCACCGCGCCCAGTCTCGCCACGGAACTGCGCCGGCACGGTTATCACACCGCCTACTTCGGCAAATGGCATTGCGGCATCGTGCAGGACCAACGCCCGGCCGTGGTGCGCGAGGACAAACACCGTTTTCCCGGCGGCTCGCGTCATCGCACCCCCGAATGGCACCGGGCCGGCTTTCAGGACTGGGTGGCTTTCGAAAACCTGAACAAGCATTTCGATGTCTCGGTCTATCGCAACGACGCGCTCGAACCGGAGCGGCTCGAAGGCTACGAGACCGATGTGCTGACAGAAGAAGCGCTGCGGTATCTGCGCGAGTACCGGCGCGAGCAGCCGCTGTTTCTGGTGCTCAGCGTGACGCCGCCGCATTTCCCGTTGATCGTGCCGGACCGGTGGAAACGGTGGGACCCGGCCACGCTGCAAGTGCCGCCCAACTTCCGCGAACATCCCGTGCCCCCCAGCGCCGGCAATTCCCCTTCGCCGTGGGGCAAGGAACATCCCGGCTGGGCGCCGGCATCCATGCGCCAGGCGTTGGCGGATTATTACGCGATGATCGAGAACCTCGACTGGAACATCGGCCGGCTGAGCGCGGCGTTGACGGAAACTAATGCCGTCTTCAGTTACATCTCCGACCACGGCGAGTTCCTCGGTAGTCACGGTCTCTGTGAGCGCAAGGAGCATCCGCACGAGGAAGGCGTGCGCGTTCCCGCCCTGTTCCACTGGCCCGGCCACGTGGCGGCGCGCGGCTTGACGGAAGGGTTGTTCGGGCTGGTGGATTTCGCGCCGACGTTGCTCGGCTTGGTCGGCGCGTCCGCGCCGGCATGGATGCAGGGCCGCGATTTCTCGCCGTTGCTGTGCGGGGAGCCGTTCACGCCGCCGGACTTGCAGTTGTTGGAGATGGTGCAAAACCCGCGTTGGAACCTTGATTACCTCGACTGGCGCGGCCTCGTGACGGAGCACTGGAAATACGCCTACTACGAGACCGGCCACGAGTTGCTGTTCGATCTGCGCGATGACCCGTGGGAACAACACAACCTCGCCTCCCACCGGCCGGACTTGTGCGCTGAATGGCGGACGCGATTGTTGGCGGAACTGCGGGCGACACGCGAACCGTTCTTCGATGTGCTGCTGGAACATGGCGCGCCCTGTGCGCCGTCCCGCAATGCGTCGGGCCTGGATTATCAAATCGTTGGCTGGCCGACCCGCAAGGAGAATGCCCCATGATCCACCGGCTGCTCCTGGCGCTCGGCATCCTCGGAGCGGGAACGATCCTGTTGCCCGCGGCGGAAGAATGGGAACGCGAGCAACCGACCCGGTGGGGCACGCCCCCGCCGCCGGCCCAGCTTGCCAACGCGGTGAATCATCCCGATGTTGTGTACCTGCCGGACCGCGTTGTCGGGCACGACCGCGACCGCTGGGTGCGAATGAACATCCACGTGCCCAAGGCCGGCGCGGGACCATTCCCCTGTCTGGTGTTCGTGCACGGGGGCGGCTACTGGAACGGCGACAAGGATTTCACTTTTACCGGTAGTTCCAGTCCGTCCCACCCGATGCTGCAACGCGCCGTGGATGCCGGCTACGTGGTTGTGAACCTCAACTACATTCTCGGTCGCGGCATCAAGCCGCAGGTCTATTGGGATTTTCGCGCGGCCATTCGCTTTCTGCGCGCTCACGCCGCCGCCTACAAGATCGACGCCGGTCGCATCGGCGCGTGGGGATTCTCCGCCGGCGGCTGGCTGTCGGGTTCCGCCGCGTTCAGCACTGCCGACGATGAATTTCCCGTTGCCGCCACGCCTGCGGAACCCGGCGCGAAACGCGCGCCGTCCGTCGCGAAGTTTTTTCTTCCAATGGACGACCCCCGCCCGGTGTATGGCGAACAGAGCAGCCGGTTGACCTGCGTGTTGGCGGATTTCTGGGAGAACACGCATTTCCTGTCCGCCGACGACCCCGCCGTGCTCGGCTTTGCCGGCAGTGGCGTCGAACACGTCATCGCGCCCGACGCCGCCAAGGGCGGCGCGAACTTCACCGCATTGGTCCTGCTCGACCCGAGATATACCGGTAAAGCCAAGGTGCACGGTCCCGACTACAAGTCACCGGTGCGCCATCCGTTTGGCGATAGGGAACTGAGCTTGCTTGACGCCGCGTTCCGGTGGGTGGACGACCAACTCAAAACCAAACCCCGCGCCATTCCGCCCGAAGCGCGACCGAACCAACGCCGGTTCACCGGCGAAACCACCGTGACGCTGCTTCCCGCCGGGTCCGGCACCAAGATCCACTACACGACCGACGGCAGCGACCCGACCGGCCAATCGCCGCCGTATTCCCAGCCGATCCGCCTGACCGGCACGACCACCGTGAAGGCCATCGCCAGCCGCCCGGGCGAAACGCCTTCGGCTGTGGCAACTTTTACTTTCTTAAAGGAACCGCCACCGCCGACAATCACCGAGCCGGTCGGGCCGCGCTTGCCGGTGGCGAATACCGGGCAACCGTACCGGGTCGAGTTCCGCGCCAAGGGAACTGGCGCGCGGGTGTGGAATCTGGCCGGTCATATTCAGTTTGGCAAACCGGGCACGCTCGACAAAGAACCGGAAGACGCCACCGGCGGCTTGCGGTTTGACACCGCCACGGGAATTCTGACCGGCACGCCTTCGCGGGCCAGCGCGTTCACGTTTCAAGTGCAGGTGGCTGCGGCGTCCGGCCAGCCGGCTGATGCGCGGACGTATGTGTTACGAGTCGAGGACGCCGCACCCAAACTGACTGCGGAAGAAAAACCAGTGCGGGATGGGACCACCAGTTGCGACCCGGCTCCGGCCAAGAGCAAGCAGGAGGATTGAACAGTGCTGCGCCTCTTCATCCTGTCCGGTCAGAGCAACATGGGGAAGATGGATCCGGCAGCGACTTTCGCCCCTGCCTTGCGCACGGCATTTCCCAAGGACGAACTGCTGATCGTGAAGTCGGCACTGGGCGGTCAACCGATTCGCCGATGGTACAAGGCGTGGGAGCCGGATGGGAGGATGACCAAGCCTCGGGACAAGTCCAAGAATGGCGACCTGTATGATGTTCTTATGAAAATAGTCCGGGGAGAAATTGGTTCGCGTCGGCCGGACACGATCTGTTTCGTGTGGATGCAGGGCGAACGCGATGCCAAGACCGGCCACGGGGCTGTGTACCGGCAAAGTTTAGAGGGACTGTTGACGCAGTTGCGCGCCGATCTGCAACCCCGGGACGTGTGTGTCGTGATCGGGCGAATCAGTCGTCATGGGCTGGGCATGTATCCCGATTGGGAGACAGTTCGACAGGCGCAAGTCGAGGTAGCCGAACGTGACCCGTTGGCGGCATGGGTGGACACTGACGACTTGAACGGGGCCGGGAACGATCTGCATTACACGGAAGAGGGCTACCGCGAGCTTGGCCGCCGGTTTGCCGAGAAGGTCATCATGCTTCTGACCCAGCAGAAGAGTCACGCCCGCAGGAAAAAAGCTCAGCGGATGAACCGGCGTGAGTGTTTGAAATCATCCCTGGCCGGGGCCGTGGTGTGGGAAAGCAGAGCCGCGAGCAGGCTCGCGGCTACAAGTGGCGGCCTCAACCCTTGCCATGAACTTTGACGGAGCACTAGCAGTCAGGAGAAAACAGAATGAGATTCAGGACGTTCCCCAACTGGAGTCTGCCATTAGCCGCATTTTTGGTGCTGCCGCTTTCGCTTGCCGCGCAGATGACCGGGTTTCGCGGCGACGGCAGCGGCGTCTATGCCGACGCGCGCGTGCCGGCCGACTTCGACGGACCGAGCGGCAAAAACATTCTCTGGAAAACACCGTTGCCCAACTGGGGCAACGGCTCGCCCATCGTCGTCGGCGACAAA
>CAZEQV010000045.1:1897-7703 GCA_964514435.1 uncultured Verrucomicrobiota bacterium | reverse complement strand
AAACTCTTTGTTGTCTGCGAAGCCGCCACGCCGGCCACGGCGAACAGCGCCCTGATTGACACGCCTTTGCTGCTTTGCATCGCGGCCGATACCGGCAAGGAACTGTGGCGACGACCGCTGGATCCATTTGATGCGGTGCCGGACAAAGCCGTGGCCGACCGACTGCGCCAGTTGCGCCGGGAATACTACGAGATCGCCCACCGCCAGAATCTGGCCGGCGAGCCGAGCGTGTACCGCGACTGGGGAGGGTACAAGGAATTCGTGAAGAAGTTTGCGCCGTACGGATTCTGGGACAACTCAATGTGGGGCCGGCTGGGCATGGGCTACTGCATGCCCACGCCGGTTTCGGACGGGAAGCGGGTGTTCGTGTTTACCGGGCACCGTCTCATGACGGCATTCGACTTCGACGGCAACAAGCTCTGGCAGCAGTTTCATCATGAGGCGCAGTATCCGTGGGGCGCGAACACGGAATACTGCGGGCACAGTCCGTTGTACTGCGATGACAAGGTGCTGATGCACTTTCTGATCGAAGGCAAGGGCGAGAAGCTGGGGCTGCGGTGCTACGATGCCGCAACCGGCAAGGTGTTGTGGACGACGCCGACGGAACAGTTGCCGCATAACGCGATGGGGTCGCCGCAATTGTTGCGGCTGCCGAAGCCCGACGGCGGCACGGAGCCGGCGGTGTTCTGTTTCAGCGGCGAACTGATCCGCGTGCGCGACGGCAAGGTGTTGGCGGGCAAGATCGGCTACGTGAAAGCCTGCGCCGGCCTCACGGGGGACGGGATTGACCGGGTCTTTCTGGCCAACGGCTGGCACGGCGGCGGCACGCGCGCGCCCGACGCGCCGTGGGTGAAGGGCCGGTTTGGCATCACCGACGAACTCGCGCCGTTGCACCAAGGTCAGCGTCTCAACATCGCCGTGAAGTTCACGCTCGCCGGCGACACCGCGAAACCGGAGTTGCTCTGGGCGCACCGGGGCGGGCCGGACGACGCGCGCGACAAGAAATGGCAGGGACGCGACAATCTCGATCCGTATCCCGTCTATCATGCCGGCAAGCTCTACCTGCAAAAGGGCCAGGTCTGGGACGCCGCCACCGGCGAGGTGCTCGCGCCGCACCATGACCGGGGCAACCCGGACCTCGGCATCCAGGGCGTCGTGCTGGCCGGCAACCTCCTCTTCGGCCATGCCGGCTCGGTGCAGGACAAGGACGTGCGAGTTTCCGTGACGCCGCTGGACGTGCGCGGTCTGACGGGGGAAACAAAGTGGCTGATGCTGGAGAAACGCAACGACAACCCCGCGTGGCAGACGGAGGAGTGGAAAGCCAAGGTGAAAGCCGAGACCGGCACGGACGGCCTGCTAAGCCTGTGGCACGGTTGGCATCCGTCGTTCGCGTTGCCGGTGGCGTCAGGCAACCGGCTCTACGTCCGGACGTTTGACTATCTGTGGTGCATCGGCGCGCCGAAGGAATCTTCGCGCCTGTCGTCTTCGTTAATGAAGCAACGATGAATTCCCGTTGTCAGATGTTGTCGTTGTGGCTATCGCTAATTGCGTGGCAGGGAGTTGCCATGAGTGCTGAACCAAAGTATCGAATCCCGAATCTGTGGAGCGGAACCAACATGACCCGCGCCACATGGCAACAACAGCGGCGGACGCGGCCTGCGGATACTGGGAGGTGCCCGGCATTGGTCACGGCTCTTGCCGCAAAGACAGAATCAACAGCGAGGAAGACCACGTGAAAGCGTTTTTCGATCAACAACTCACAGGCAGCAGAATCATGAATCTGTTTCAGTGCCGGTCGCTCTCCGTCTTGGCCCGCCACGGCCGGTGGTGGGTGGCGGCGGGGCTGCTGACCATGAGCGGTGGGGTGTCCGCCAAGGAAACAGCGCATCCGTACATCTGGTTGACCGCGAACGAGGCGGCGGAGATTCGTCAGCGGCTGGCGACCGATCCCCAGGCGCAGACCCAGTATGAACGAACGAAACGACGCGCCGGACCGTTGGCCGATTTGTTCGAGTATCTCGTCCGGCAGGACCAGGCGGCGGGCGAGCGCGAGCGAAAACTGTTGCTGACGTTCATCGGCTCGGATCCCGACAAGGCGTCGGCGAAACTCACGCATGGCGGACGTCACCTGACCGGCTACCTGGATGTGTTGCGCTATGACGCGCTGTACGGGGCGTTGACGCCCGAGGAGCGGGCGGGCGTGGAGAAGACGTTTCGGGCCTACATCGAACATCATCTCAAGGATCAGAAGGAATACACGCGCACCAGTTGGCTGCCGAACATGCAGTGGCCGCGGCCCATGGCGGCGCACCTGATGGCGCTGGCGCTCGGCGATGCCGCGTTGATCCGGCAGGTGTTCGAGTCCAACGGCGGCTGGAAGTATTACTTCGACGATTACGTGGCCGACGGCCGGTTCTACATGGAGGAGTTCGGCAAACAATACTCGATGATCGGCGAGATGTTCCTCTGGTGTCGCGGCCTCGACCGGCTTGGATTGCCGCAATCCGGTTACGATTATACCGGCAAGGACGGGGCCACCATGCGCCGCTATCTGGAGGGGCTGCTCGACCTGACGTATCCCCGCGTGGAGTTGCCGGGCGGGATGCCGCATTACCCGCGCATCACGCAGGGCGACAAACGCGGAACCGCGCCGTTCCCGTTCGACAACCCGGCCAAGGCCGCGTTTCAACACGCCACCGTGAGCGGGCGCCTCGCGAGCAAGGGCGGCGCGGCCAATGCCGCCGTGGGCAGCGCCGATGGCGGCGAGGGGGCGAATGCCGATTGGACGACGGCGCGGATGAACGGGCAGGATCATCGCGGCCAGCGCGTGCCAAAAATGGGGCCGCCGTTGTGGTTTGAGTTGGCGCACCAGAAATGGCCGGACGCCGGCTTCGATTATTTCCTCGCCCAGATGCGCGAACGGGATGAACCATACTACTGGCCGACGCTGCTGTTTGGACTGAAGCCCGTTGACCCGGCCAAGGTCAAGCCGCCCGCCGCGCCGTCGTGGGTGTCGGGCACGCGCGGGGTGGCGATGCTGCGCTGGGACGAATCACCGGCCTACTGGGAATCGCCCGCGCCGGCCGTCGCGCTCTCGATGTCACGGTACTACGTCCACTCCAAGCCGGACAGTTTCTCCATCCTCGGCTACTACGCTTTCAACCGCCCGATCTACATCGGGCGGGCGTTTGGCGGAGGCGCTTACGACTCCGGCCCGTATTTCACCAGCGCCCGGTCGCATCTGTCCGTCGTGGTGGACAACCTGCCCGGTCAGTTTGCCGACGCCAAGAACAACGGCAGCCCGGATGCATTTCACTACCGGCAGCACCTGATGGGGCCGGGGCGCTTCCTCGCGGTGCGCTCCAGCGGCGTGTTTCCCGACGTGGATCAGGAGCGCGCCTGCGTGCTGACCGACGCGTATCTGTTCGATGCCTTTCAACTGACCAGCAACCGGCCGCGCACCTATCAATGGCAGATCCAAGCCCTCGGCGTCGCCCGCCCCGACCGACCCGGCGACTGGAAGCCGTCGGAAGGACTGCATCACACGCGGCTGTTCGACATGAACGACGAGGCCAACCGGGTGGATGAGAAGTTGCGGAGCGGCATCTATGATCCGAAGGACGCGCGCGAACGGGCCGCCGGCAAGGACGCGTGGTCGTTGTTGATCCGGCAGGAGTACGTCGGGCCGGACGTGGCCCGGTCGGCGTTGACGCCCGCGTGGTATGACCGGCAGGTGGGCGTGCGGTTGTGGATGCTCGGCGCGCCCGAACCGACCACGGTCTATTACGGCAAGACGCCCAACGCGCTGTGGCAGGACAAAGCCTACAAGGGTGAGCCGGTGGCCTTCTTCGAGCCGGAGGTCGGTGGCGTGACGGTGATGGCCGAGCGGGTGGCGGCGAAGACGACCTTTGTGGCGTTGCATGCGCCGTTCGAGAAGGGAACTGAACCCGTCACCGGTTGGGAGCCGATGGCAGCGCCATTGCCCGACGTGACGGCGGTGCGGGTCCGTCGGCGCGACGGAGCGACGGACGTGATCCTGCTGCGCTGGGGCGACAAGGCAGCCGAACCGGCCACGGTGACCGATGGCGCCAACCAATACACGTTTGCCGGTTACGGACTGGTGCGGCAGCGCGCGGATGTTTGCGAAATCGGCGGCACGGTGACCGCGTTGAGCTTGCGGGCGGCGCAACAACCCGCGTTGCGCGTCAACGGCAGGGCGGCCACCGGTAAAGCAGAGTACCGCGACGGCACGCTGCATTACACGGGAGAGAAACAATGAGCGTCCCGGCTCAATTCACGAAGGCATATACATGAGAAGATCAATTGTTGTGGGGGTGTGGCTGGCGGCGATGGTTCAGATTGCGTGTTCCGAGCCGTCCGCCTGGATTGGCTACGGCGGTCCGCAGGGTTCGCGCGTCTATCCCGACGCGAAACCGCCGACTAAGTTCGACCTGACCACCGGCCAAGGCGTGAAATGGATCGCGCCGTTGCCGGGCTGGGGTCACGGACAACCTGTCGCCGTGGCCGGCAAGGTGTTCGTGCTCGTGGAACCGCGGCCCGACCAGATCTTCCCGACGTTGCTGTGCTACGACGGCGCGACCGGCAAGCTGTTGTGGGAGCGCCCGCTCGATCATCTCCAAGCGGCCAACGCCGAGGGTGCGCGCAAGGATCTGGAGGCATGGTTCGCCAATCAGGCCGTCCTGCTACCGCAGAAGTCCAGCGATCGCGATCCCGTGGCGGTCAAAGAGCACCAAAATCGCGCCAAGGCTTTGAACGAGCGTTGCGGTTTTCAGTATGACGGCTGGAGGACGATTCAAATGCTCGAATGGGGAAGAACCCTCTGTTGCATCGGCGAGGTCTTCGGTGCCCCGCTCAGCGACGGAAAGACGGTGTGGGTCAACACCTCGTGGGGCGGCTTCTTTGCCTTCGATCTGGAAGGCAAACCGCGCTGGACGACCTCTGCCCCGCGTCCCGGTTGGTATAGCGACAACGGCACGCAACGCGCGCGCGCGTTGATTCTGCA
This sequence comes from uncultured Verrucomicrobiota bacterium, assembly GCA_964514435.1. Classification (GTDB taxonomy): domain Bacteria; phylum Verrucomicrobiota; class Verrucomicrobiia; order Palsa-1439; family Palsa-1439; genus CAZEQV01. The sequence continues at coordinate 2,680 of CAZEQV010000045.1, read as the reverse complement.
CAAGAACCTGCTGATCTGCGACCAGTTCAACTTCCTCCGCGTTTTCGACGCCGCCACCGGCAAGTTACTGTGGAGTCACAACGAGGGCAAAGGCGTCGAGAGCATGGCCACGCCCACGGTGCTCACGGTGGCCGGCAGGGACGTGCTCATCACCGCCGGCCCGGCGGCCTACCTGCTGCCGGAGGGCAAACCGCTGAAGGTCGAGGGCTGGGACATTCCCGGTATGCAACTACTGACGCATCCAACCGAGCGCGACGTGCTGTTGGCCTGTGGTTGTGGCGAACATTGCGGCTGGCCCGGCAAAGGGTTCAAGGACCCGCCCAATCCCCCGGCCGCCTGGCGGTTCGAGCTGAATGGCAACACCCTTCGCGCCAAGCTGCTCTGGCACGGTGGAGAATTGCCCGTTGTTGGACGCAACGGCGAGACCACGTTTGGCGGCACCAAACCGTGGCTGATGGTCCGCGAGAACAAGCTCTTTCATCCCGGTGGCGTCATCCTCGACGCGTTGACCGGCAAGATTCTGGCGGGTGAACTGCTCCCGCGCAACACCAAGACCGTGCCCAGCACCCGGCATCTGTTGGCGTGGGCGAACGGCCACGTGTACGGTTTGGACGCCAAAGCGATGATCGTCACCACCGACGCCGGCCAGCCGGTTGCCGTGAACCCGGTCACCCCGCCCGCGTTGACACCCGAACAACGCCGGGTCGGGGAGTGGGCCACCGGCTCGGCGGAGACGTTGGACAACCCGAAGAAGGGCGGCGATTTCGCCTACAGCTACACGTT
>CAZEQV010000045.1:0-1887 GCA_964514435.1 uncultured Verrucomicrobiota bacterium | reverse complement strand
GCACCTGATTGCGATTGAATAAATGACCGCCACCCCCAACGTCCTTGTCATTGTCACCGACCAGCACCGGTGCGACACCATCGGGGCGTATGGCAGCCGGGTTTGTCGGACGCCCGCGCTCGACGCACTGGCGGAGCACGGGGCGGTGTTTCACCAGGCCTACACGACTTCGCCGGTCTGCACGCCGGCACGGGCATCGCTGCATACCGGGTTGTTCCCGTTCCATCACGGGCTGGACAACAACAGTTATGGCATGGGCACGCGGCTGCACGAGTTGCCGGACAAACCGCATCTGCTGAGCCGGCGGTTGGCGGAGCGCGGGTACGCCTGCGCGTTCACCGGCAAGTGGCATCTCGGCGGCGGCAAACGCGACGGCGACCAGCGGATTTGGCCGGCCGAGTGGCGGGTCGCGCAAGCGTTGCCGAGCACGCGCGGGTTTGTCGGCGACGACTTTCCCGGCCACGGCAACGGCGGGTTCGAGTATCCGCAATACCGGCAATACCTCGCCGACCGGGGCTTGCGCATCGAGTTTGCCAACGTCCAGGAAAACAAGGATTACCCGCGCGGCCACGTCCACACCATCTGGGGCGAGATCACCTCGCCGGTCGAATCCACTGTCGAATACTTCCTCGCCAACCGCGCTATTCATTGGCTCGATTACCTGCGCGCCGGCCAACAGCCGTGGCTGTTGATGCTGAACTTCTGGGGACCACACGCGCCGTTCTTCGCGCCCACGGTGTATCTGGACGAATACCGGCAGCGTTCGCTGGAGCCGTGGCCGAGTTTCGCCGAGACGCCGACGAACAAGCCCAAGCTGCAAGGATTGTGGCGGTTGCGCGGCCAACCGTGGAGTTTCTTCGAGCAGGCATTGCGGCATTACTACGCGCTGACGACGTTCACCGACGCCCAGATTGGCCGGGTGCTCGATCATCTGCGGCAGACGGGCTTGTTCGACGACACGCTGATCATCTTCACCGCCGACCACGGCGACTCGCAGGGGTGTCACGGCGGCATCGAAAACAAGTCCACGCACTGCTACGAGGAGACGGTCCGCATCCCGCTGATCGTCAAGCCGCCCGGCCCACCCGCCGCGCGGCGCGAAGTGGCCGCATTTGCCGGCTTGTGCGATGTCTATTCGACAATCCTTTCGGCTGCCGGTGCGCCCCGCGACGTGGCCGAACTCGATGGCCGCTCGCTGTTGCCGGTGCTGGCCGGGGAAGTCCCCGCCGATTGGCCCGACTGCGCCGTCACCGAAGGCAACGGCATCCACCCGGTGTTGCAGACGCAACGGATGATCCGGCGCGGCGACTGGAAATACGTCTTCAACGCCGGCGACGTGGATGAACTGTATGATTTGGCGCGCGATCCGCACGAACTGCGGAACTTGGCTGTCGAACCGGGTCACGCCGTCCACCTTCGCGAACTGCGAGAAGCGATGTCCGCCTGGATGCAAGCGCACGGCGACCCGGTGCGCCCGTGGTTTCGTCATCTTGCGGGGATGGATTGAAAGCCGATCGTGAGGAATCTATGCGAACCTTCATTTGCTTCCTGATCTTGGCCGGCACGTTGGCGCAGCCGGCATGGGCTGCGCCCAAGCCCGGCGACAGCGCGCTGCACATCGCCAACGCCAACCTGTCCGTCCCGACGCCGGCCGATGAGTTGGGGCCGCAGGAGTTCACCGCGAGCCGGGCGTACGCGGTGATGGAGTTTGCCGAGGATGGCACGATCCGCATCGGCCAGCTCATTGGCACGTATTGCGGCATCAAGTTGCGCGTGCGCGACACGGTCCGCGCTGACGGCCGCTTCCACGCCCGCGCCGCCCGGCAAGGCTGCCGCGCGCGAAACCGTTCTTCATGTGTCTCTGGCACTATGCCGTGCATGGACCGT
>CAZEQV010000044.1:0-16142 GCA_964514435.1 uncultured Verrucomicrobiota bacterium | reverse complement strand
CTCGCCGCCTGTTCCATTCGACTCAGAAACTCCTTGGCGTCCAGATACTGCTCGCCGCGCAGCGACCGGTGCTCCACGCCGTTACCGGCCAGGAATATGATGGTGGGAAATCCGACCACCTGAAAACGTTCCCGCAACGCTTCCGCTGCCGGATCCCCGGCACGGGTCATATCGGCCTTCAGCATCACGAAATTCCTGGATAATTCCATCACCTTCGCGTTACGGAATGTTGTCTTCTCCATTCTTACACAAGGACCGCACCAAGCGGCCGTAAAATCAATGACCACGGGCTTGTTGGCGGCCACTGCTGCTACTAATGCTTCGTCCGAAAATGGAGTCCATTCTACGCCCCCCTTGGCCGACGACCAAAGCGGGCTGACAATCCACACCGCCACCGCGATGAGGCCGGCTCCAAAAATGCGTTTCACCCACACCATCCACATACCGGCCCGCGGCATCCGTGCCAGCAACCCAGAGAATGTTCCCAGCACCACATACGGCGAACCGAGTCCGCAGGCCAATACGAAGAACAACCACCAACCCAGCCACGGATCGCCGCGTTGTCCGACGAACGCCAGCAACGCCACCAGGATTGGTGCGATGCACGGCGCAGCGATGACGCCCACGGTTGCCCCCAGAAAAAACACGCCGAGGTAGCCGGCCTTCGATGACATGCCGGCCGCGCGTTGCATCAACGCTTGCGGCGGCTGCAATTCGTAAAGCCCGAACATGCTCAACGCCAGCGCCACCAAAAGCACGGCGATACCAATCAACACAGCCGGACTTTGCAGCGCCGCGCCAAAGACAGCGCCTGTCAACGCCGCCACCAATCCCAGCACCGAATATGTGATGACGATCCCCATAAAATACGCCAGCGCGTGAGCGAACGCCCTGGCCATTCCGCCGTCGCCGGTGCGCCCGCCGAAGTAACTCACTGTGATGCCGATCATGGGGTACACGCACGGCGTGAGGTTCAATGCCAGCCCACCGAAGAACAGGAACAGCAAGGCAATCGTCCAGCCGCGCTCGGATACCAGCCGGGCAATGCTGTTTTCTTCTTCTGCGGGACGGGATGTTGACGGGAACAAATCAGCGTGAGCCGGTGCGCTGACGTGGCCGGCAGGGGCGATCTCCGCTTTGAACACGACCGGCAAGGTCGTCGGCGCCATGCAGACGTTGTCGTCGCAGGCTTGGTACTTCAAATCCGCCTCGAACATGACCGGCCCCGGCGCGGCGGTGCCGTCCACCTTGCCGGACACCTGAATGATGATCTTGCCGTCATACAACGATACCGGGCCGTCTGCCCAAGTGACCTTCAATTTCTTGCCGGGAGGGTACTCGACCCGTTCAACGGACACATGGGGCGGGGGACGAACGGCTAGCTCGGTGGGTACTTGGCCGGGATCGGTGACGTGATGGGCGTTGATGTGCCACGGCGCGTGCAGTGTCACCACAACCGCGAGCCGGTACGGCTGTCCCGCCACCAGTTTGTCGGCAGACAGAAATGTTTCAGCGGACAGAACGCGCGGAGCGGGGGCGGCGTCGAACTGGCCGAACGCGGCCGGGACCAACGCCAACAAGATGGCGATGAGACGCGACAACCACATTACGGGGAACCGTTCTTGAAGATGGCTTTGAGGTCGGTTTCGAGGACTGATTTCTCGGTGATACCGACGTACTTGCTGATGATGTTGTGATTCCGATCAATCACAAACATCGTGGGCACAGCGGTCAACCCGCCGAAGTTTTGGATGATGTCGTAGTTCATCAGGGCGACCGGGAAGGTGACATTGTTCTTTTCGATGAACGGTTTGATGGTGGTCGCGCCTTGTTCGTCGAGCGCAATGCCGAGCACCGAGAATCCTTCGGGTCCGTATTCCTTTTGCAGCTCCACGAGCGCGGGCAACTGGGCGAGGCTGAGTTTCTCCCACGTGATGAAGAACAAGACGATCAACGCCTTGTCCTTGAACTGCTTCAGCGTGATCTCGCGGTTGGCGGTGTCGAGGACGCTAAACGACGGGGCGCGTTGCGCGAGCCGGGGAGCGGACACGAGCGGTGACGGCGCGTTCGTTGTGACGTTGTTGGTGGCTGACTCGGACTGGGCCGGCAAGGTCGGTGCCAGCACGGCCAAGGCGATGATGACGATGACAAGAAAGTTCATGAACCTAATATCTCGCGCCAACGATTAGCACCCGCTGCACGGCTTGACAACATTCAACTCGAAACCTACGGTTTCGTTGCGATGCCGCTGATGCGTTCAACTTTGACCCTTCTGTTGGCCGTGGTGTTCATGCTGACGGCCCAGCCATCTTCTGGCGGGGACAACCGCGTTCTGCGGCCTTCGTGTGATTGTTGCACGGTTGATACTTGTGAATGCTGTGTTTCCTTGCCGGACCCCGTGCCGGCGCGTTCGCAGCCGGTCACCTTGCCGGTGGCGTCAGCCGGCGACCTGCTCGCCGTGGTGTCGCTGCCGGTGGGATTTCGTCCGTCGGCAGGCAAGCAGGTGGGATGCTTAGCTTGCGATTCTGTCGCCGCAGGATGCCAGCAGGGCGCGCTTTATATTCTGACTCACGCGTTCCTGATTTGAGAACCAACGGTCCCGCCGAAGGTGTGCCGTTGAATGTTCTCAAATCGCCATGGAACCGATTCCCGATAATGATGGTCAATTAGCCCGCCGTGTTTGTGCCGGTGACGACGCCGCATTCGATGAGTTGATGCGACGTTACCGGAAGCCCGTGCTCAATTTCGTGTACCGGATGATCGGCGACGCCGTTGAAGCCGAGGACATCGCACAGAACGTCTTTGTGCGAGCCTACCGGAACATGGGGCGCTACCGGGATGAGATGAAGTTCAGCACGTGGTTGTTTGCGTTGGCTCGTCACGCGGCCATTGATCACCTGCGGTACCGGCAACGTCGGCCTGTCGAACCGATGGTGGAGGGCGTGACGGATGCCATGGTGCCCGGTGAGGTTGAGGTGGAGAATCAGGAGTTGGGAGCGCTGATCGCGGCGGCTGTGGCCAAGTTACCGGAGGAGCAACGGGCTGCGTTCATCCTGAGCGAGTATCACGGCTTGAAGGACGACGAGATTGCCGGAATTATGGAATGCAGTCGCAAGTCAGTGGAATCGCGTCTGTATCGCGCCAAACAGATGTTGCGGGATCGCTTGGCGCATCTGCTCGGGCGCTAGTGTCGGTAAACCGTAATGTGAGGGCAGGCGCATCCAGCCCATGACTCCTGAACGAACAGCGCGGACCGGGTATGTCCGACATCGGAAGTATTGAGCGGCGTCTGGGTGGTCATTCAATTCGCAGCGATCCCTGAGAAGATCCGTCTCCACTCGTTCGCAAACGCTGTTTGGGAACGCGCTCATCGCTTTGTGAAAAGAATGGCGCTGGATGATGCCGGTATCGGCAAGTCCGACAGGCCTGCCAGACGGCGGTGGAACGCGGTGGTGGCCGATGCGGGCGATGTGCGCTCATCACGGTTTGGCTCGATTAACCTCTTGAAGGCGCTTTCCGGCATCGGCTAGAGTCGCCGACATGGAGGTCTTCATCTGGATCGGGTGCGCGGTCGTTTCGTATCTGCTGGGGTCAATCCCTACCGGCTATCTCTGGGGCCGGGCGCGGGGAATGGATATCCGCACCATCGGCAGCGGCAACATCGGCGCAACGAATACGATGCGCGCGTTGGGCAAACCGGCCGGCATCACCACGTTGGTTCTCGATGCGGCCAAAGGTTTCCTGCCGGTATTCTTCGCGCCCCGATTCTTTCCCGGGGTGAACGGGGAAGCTCTTCAAATCCTCTGCACGGTTTGTGTCGTGGCCGGGCACAACTGGACGTGCTGGCTAAAGTTTAAGGGCGGCAAAGGCGTGGCCACGAGCGCGGGAGCGTTGCTCGGTTGCTTGCCGGGTCCGGCCGGTATCGTGTTGTTGGTGTGGGCGGTTGTATTTGCGTTGTCCCGGTATGTTTCGCTGGCTTCCCTTGCTGCCGCGGCGGCGTTGCCGCTGGCAACCTGGTGGTTGACGACGGGGGTGACGTGGCTGGTGTTTGCGTCGGTCTTGTCGGTGTTGGTGATTGTCAAACATCGGGCGAACATTCAACGGCTGTGGAACGGAACGGAGAATCGCGTGGGAGCCAAATCAAAATGAAAATCACAGTATTGGGCACGGGCGGTTGGGGAACGGCGTTGGCCGTGTTGCTGGAGGGCAACGGTCATGCGGTGACGTTGTGGGGACGGTTGGCCGAGGAAGTGGACCCCATCCTGCGTCACCGGGAGAACAAGCTTCTCTTGCCGGGCGTGAAGGTGCCCGAATCCATCGCGGTGACGTTGGACACGGCCGGTGCGCTGGCGGGCGCGGAGATGATTGTGTTGGCGGTGCCGTCACACGGGATGCGGACGATTTGCGGCCAGATTCGCGCCAGCTTGCCGGGGGCGGCGACGGTGGTGCATGTGGCCAAGGGTATTGAGAACGAGACCGGCTCGCGGATGAGCGAGGTGATCGTTCAATCGTTGGGAACCGACCGCGTTGTGGTGTTGTCGGGTCCGAGCCATGCCGAAGAAGTCGGGCGCGGCGTGCCGACGGCGGTGGTGGTGGCATCGGGTCGCGCCGAGCTGGCGGCGCAGGCGCAGGCGGCGTTCATGAACGAACGGTTCCGCATTTACACGCACGACGACGTGATCGGCGTGGAGATGGGCGGCGCGTTGAAGAATGTGATCGCGATCGCCGGCGGCGTGTGCGACGGCATCGGTTTTGGCGACAACACCAAGGCGGCCTTGTGCACGCGGGGATTGGCGGAAATGGCGCGGATGGGGGCGTCGCTGGGGGCGCGGCGGGAGACATTTTTCGGTTTGAGCGGAATGGGCGATTTGGTGGTCACAGCTTTCAGCCGGCACAGTCGCAACCGCGGGTTCGGCGAGCGTGTGGGCAAGGGCGAACCGCCGGAGCAGATTGCGGCCAGCACCAAGACCGTGGCGGAAGGCGTCAAGACCGCGCGGGCAGCGTGGCAGTTGGCGCAACGGTTGAACGTGCCAGTGCCGATTACGCGCGAAGTGTATGCGATCATTTACGAGGGGAAATCACCCAAGCAAGCGGTGCGGGACTTGATGGCGCGCGAGGCGCGGCCGGAGTTGGATGTGTGAAACGGTAAGAGTTTCGATATGCGGGAACTTTTCTGAATGGCCAGTGTCACAAATGCGGACGTGACCAAGGGACCGACTGACCGCGAGTTGGTGGCGGGCTGTCAGCGGGGCGACCCCGGTGCGTTCGATGAACTGGTGCGACGGCATCAGGGCCGGGCGTTGAACGTGGCGTTCCAAGTGGTGCGGAACCGCGAGGACGCGATCGAAGTCGCGCAGGATGCATTTGTGAAAGTTTTTCAACATATCGGCGAGTTTCGGGGCGAGTGCGAGTTCACGACGTGGCTGCATCAGATCGTGATCAACCTCGCCCGAAACCGGCATCGGTGGTGGTCGCGGCGGGGCGTGAACAAGACTGTTTCGATTGACCAGCCACTGGAAAGCGACGACGGACCGCTGACGCGCGAGCCTGCCGGCTTGTCAGTGGCGCCGGATGAGGTGGCCGGCGACCGCGAGTTTGCGTTGGCTGTCGCGCGGCATATGGAACGATTGCCGGCGAGACACCGCGAGGTGCTGGTGCTGCGCAATGTCGAGGATTTGAGCTACGAAGAAATCGCGGTCGCGCTGCGTTGTTCGGTGGGCACGGTGAAATCGCGGATCGCGCGGGCGCGCGAGGCGTTGCGCGAGGCGATGGCGGGCGAGTTGTGATGAACTGTCGAAACTACAAACAAGAACTGTCGGCCTACTTGGACGGTGAGTTGCCGGACGCGAAGGCACGCGCGGTGGCGGAGCACGTGGCCGGGTGTGAATCTTGCCGGCGGGAGTTGGAACAGCTTCGCCGTCTGTCGGCCGGTATCGCCAAGTTACCGGGCATCGAAACGCCGCCGCAGTTCCTGGCCGATGTGAAACACAGGATCGCCGTGGCCGGTGAAGGCACCGGGCGCGGTTGGTTCGATGCGTTGTTCCGTCCGGTCTGGTGGAAAGTGCCGTTGGAGGCCGTGGCGGTGGTGGCGGTGTTGGTGACAGCAACGGTGTTGCTGCGTCCGGCCATGGACCGCCAGTCACAGGAGCCGCTGGGGAAGACGGAAACAGCCGCCCGCGAATTGGCCAAAGCATCGTTGCCGGGTAACGAACTAATCGAAACCAAGACCGACAAACTGGCTGGCGGTCCTCGATCACCCGTGTCGGCAGCGGACGCCCCGGTTGTCAACGCCACGAAGGTTGGAGAGGTTGCTGGCGAGAAGAAACCGCGATCCGGACTTGAGTTGGCGCGAGATCAGGATGACGGATCCGTTGCCGATATGACGGCGCCCGTCGTCGTTGCGGCTGAACCCACATCAAGATTGGGGCCTGCTGTTGAAAACGCGCCCCTTGCGTCAAGCGCGCCTGTGCCCGGTGCCGTAGGGTACTCCAGTTGGTCCCGGAAGGACGCCGTGCCAGCAAAGGACAGAGTCGAAGTCGGGACAGATGGCGCGGGCTTTGGCGGAGGCGGGGGCAAACGCGCTCCGTCTGCGTTGAAGGTTGTGGATGAGAATGGAGCTGTGGATCGGGTGAAAGAGTTGGCGACCAAGTACGACGGGCGGGTGTTGCCGGTCAAGGAGAAGGGACGATTACAGGTGGAACTGCCGGCTGCTTCTGCCGACGGATTCCGTCAAGAGATTCTGGCGATGACCGATGGGCGGCAACGAGCGTTTCGTGGTGGCGTTGCGAGGTCCAAGGGCGGCGGTGCGGACGTGTTGATGGCGCGAGAGGTCCGATCAGAAGGCGGACCTTCCGGTAATCTGGCCGCTGCAGTGGCGCTTGCGCCGGCGCCCGTGCCGGTGACAAGCCCGCCGGCGGCATCGGCTGTGGCGGCGGAAGAAACCGTTTCGACTCTGGTTGGAGGCGGCGCGGTCTTGGGGATGGAAAAGTCTGCGGCTTCGTTCGCCGAGACGAAGAGTGTTCTGACCGACAAAGATGCGCGGGTCGAGACGGTGATTGTGGAGATTGAACTTTCGCCCGCGCCGTGACGCAAGAGAACGCGTGCATCGCCGCTGAGGTTGCGTTAAGCTTTGGCCAAACCTGCTATGAGCACAAATAATCCAGATTCCACAATGGCCGTATTCCTCGACCTTGAAAACATCGCCTTGGGTGCGCTCGACGCCAATTATCCCCGGTTCGATATCCAAAAAGTTCTTGAACGGCTTCTTCTCAAAGGCCACATCGTCGTCAAGAAAGCCTATTGCGACTTTGACCGGTACAAGGTTTTCAAACGCGATTTGCACGAGGCGGCGTTTGAGTTGATCGAAATCCCCCACGTCCGCCAGTCCGGCAAGAACTCCGCCGACATTCGGATGGTCGTGGACGCACTTGACCTCTGTTACACTAAAGGGCACGTGGACACGTTCGTGATCATCAGCGGCGACTCGGATTTTTCGCCGTTGGTCGGCAAGCTCCGCGAGAACAACAAGACTGTCATCGGCGTCGGCGTGAAGAATTCCACGTCGGACCTGTTCATCAACAATTGCGACGAGTTCCTTTACTACGATGATCTTGTGCGCGCGGAACCTTCCAAGGCGCGGCAACGCAGCGCCGCCAAGACGACCGTCGCCGCCTCCCCGAAACCGACCGCGCCGCCCGGCAAGGCGCTCGAAGCCGAGAAAGCATTGGATCTGGTGGTGGAAACATTCGAAGCCATCAGCGAGGAGCGCGGAGAGAACGATTCCATCTACGGTTCGATGATCAAACAAACGCTGAAACGCCGGCATCCCGGATTCAACGAGCGGGCGCACGGGTTTCGCTCGTTCAACGATCTGTTGCTCGAAGCGCAAAAGCGCGGGCTGTTGAAACTCCAAGCGGACGAAAAGTCCGGCGGGTACATTGTGCAAGCTGTGGAATAGGTTAGTTCCGGTAGGAGTGTGTCATGAGCAAGTGGCGGTTTGTGTGGCGCAGTTTGCGGTTCTATTGGCGGACGCATTTGGGCGTGTTGGCGGGCGTGATGCTGGCGGCGACCATTCTGGTCGGCGCGCTCGTCGTGGGCGACTCGGTGCGATTCACGTTGGAGCGAATGGCGCTGGCCCGGTTGGGGAAGGTGGAACTGGCGTTGATGGGCAATGACCGTTTCTTCCGCGACAAACTGGCGGGTGAATTGGCGGAACAGTTGCAGGCCACCGCGGCGCCGGTGTTGATGGTGCGCGGCGTGGTGACGACTCCGCGGGGCAATGCGCGCGCCAGCGATGTTCAGGTGGTCGGAGTGGATGAATCATTTTGGAAGCTGTCGCTCAACACGTCCGGCAAGGTCAACGATGTCGTCGCCCGTTTCCAAGACGATGATTTGATCATCAATGAGCGGTTGGCTGACCGTCTTGGCGCTCAGAGCGGCGCGACGCTGCAAGTGCGCGTTGAAAAAACGTCGGACATCTCCCGCGACGCCCCGTTGTCCGGCAAGACGGACGCGACATCCGTGATGCGCGGCAAAGTCACGATGGTGGCGGATGCCGATGCGTTTGGGCGGTTCAGCCTCCAGGCCAGTCAGGTGTCGCCGTTGACGGTGTTCATGCGCAAGGAGCGTTTGCAGAAGATGCTCGACCGGGACGGCAAAGCCAACGTGCTGTTGCTCGGGGGCGCGCCGGTGCCGGCTTCTTCCGCCAACGAAGCGTTGGCGAAAGCGTGGACGCTGGAGGATGCAGCGTTGGAACGGCGGGAGTTGCCGGATCGGGACATCATCGAATTGCGAACGGATCGGGTGTTCCTGGACACGGTGGTTTCCGAGGCGGCCGCCAAGACGTCCACGGATGCGATGGGCGTTCTGACGTACTTTGTGAATCAGGTTCAGGTCGGCGAAAACGTGGCGTGGTATTCGATTGTGTCGGCTGTCGGCCCGCAAGCGCCGGGCCTCTTGCCGGAGGGATTGGCCGACGATGAGATCATCTTCAACGAGTGGCTGGCGGAATACGTGTCGGCCAAGGTTGGCGACGAGGTGACGCTGAAGTACTACGTGGTGGGCGAGGGGCGGGAATTGATCGAGAAGGAACGGAAGTTCCGATTGCATTCCATCGTGTCCATCCAAGGCGCGCCGGCGGACGCCGAATTGCTGCCGAAGTATCCGGGATTGTACGGCACCAAGGATTGCGGCGAATGGGAGCCCGGCATCCCGATGGATCGCGATAATCTTTCCGAGAAAGACCAGGAGTATTGGGAAACCTATCAGGGCACGCCCAAGGCGTTCATCTCGCTCAAGGCCGGTCAGGAAATCTGGCAGAACCGGTTCGGCAACCTCACCGCGTTGCGTTGGAGCAAGGAGAACGCACCGGAAGCGGCGGCGTTGGCTCAACATCTCAAACCGTCCGCGTTTGGGCTGTATTTCCAGCCGGTGCGCGAACAGGCGCTGGCCGCGAGCCGGGAATCTCTGGACTTCGGTCAACTGTTCATCGGATTCAGTTTCTTTCTCATCATCGCGGCGCTGATGCTGGCCGGTCTGTTGTTCGTGATCAATCTGGAGCAACGCAGCGAAGAGATGGGTTTGTTGTTGGCGGTGGGATTTCGTCCGAAACAGGCGCGTCGCCTGTTCTGGATGGAAGGGATGACATTGGCGTTGTTGGGGACGCTGGCCGGCACGTGGGCCGGCGCGTTCTACACGAGGCTCGCGCTGCACGGGTTGGCGACGGTGTGGCAGCGCGCGGTCGGCACATCTGAGTTTTATTTTCACGCCGAGCCGGCCACGTTGGCGACAGGCGCGGTATCGAGTTTGGTGGTCGCGATGGTCGCCATCGCCTGGGCGGCGCGCGGACAATCAAAACGGTCGGCGTCGCAACTGCTGGCGGGCGGTTGGGAGATGGACTTGAGTTTGGCGGCGGCGCAATCCCGGTCGCGTTCGAGCCTGTGGATGATGGCGGGCGGATTGGCCGGTGCGCTGGTATTGGTGGCCATGTCGGGCGGCGGACGCAGTTCGCAAGCGGCTGGCACGTTCTTTGGGGCCGGTGCGTGCTTGTTGGTGGCGGGACTTGGGTTGAGCCGCTGGTCGTTGGGGAGATTGCTGCAGAGCGGCAAGATGGCCGGCAGCCTGGCGCAGGTGGGACGACGTGGCGCGGCGCGGCGGCCGGGGCGCAGTGTGACGACGGTGGTGGTGCTGGCGTCCGGTATTTTCCTGTTGGTGGCGGTGAATGCGTTTCGCCATGACCCGTTGCGGGACGCGCAGTCGAGGAGTTCCGGCACGGGCGGATTTGCGCTGTTCGGCCAGACGGCGATTCCGATCTACGAGAACTTGAACGACACCGCGGTGCGCGAAGTGTTGGGATTGCGGACGGATGAGGAAGCCGGGCTGGGTTTCGTGTCGTTGCGGGTCCGGGAAGGCGACGACGCGAGCTGCTTGAATTTGAATCGGGCACAGCAACCGCGCGTGTACGGTGTGCGCCCGGGAGAACTGATCAAGCGCGGCGCGTTCACCATCGCCGGTGGCGAGGGCTGGGAGGCTTTGGAGAAAACGCTGCCCGATGGGACGATACCGGCGATTGGCGACATGCAGACGGTGACGTGGGCGCTGGGCAAGAAAGTGGGCGACACGGTGCGTTACACGGATGACCGCGGCAACGTATTTGAAGTGCGGATCATGGGCGTGGTGGCGGCTTCGATCTTGCAGGGCGGATTGTTGATATCGGAGCGGAACTTTGTGGAACGCTTCCCGGCCTCGTCAGGCTACCGGGTTTTTTTGGTGGACGCGAATTGGGGACGGATTGACGAGACGATCGAGGAGTTGATGGAAGCGTTCAAGGACAAGGGCATGGAACTGGTGCCGGCTTGGAAACGGTTGGCGGAGTTTCAAGCCGTGGAGAACACGTACTTGGGCATATTCCAGACGCTGGGCGGCTTGGGCGTGCTGCTGGGCAGCGTGGGGTTGGGTGTGGTGGTGTTGCGAAACGTCTTGGAGCGGCGTGGCGAACTGGCGTTGTTGCGGGCGGTGGGGTTCCGTAAACGGTCGCTGCAATGGATGGTGGTGAGCGAGCATTGGCTGTTGATTGTGCTGGGGGTGGCGGTGGGAACCGTGGCGGCGGTGATTGCGGTGCTGCCGGCGTTGACCTCGCCGGGTGCGGAAGTGCCGTATCGTTTCATCGGACTGACCGTGCTGGCCATTGCGGTCGGCGGACTTTTGTGGAGCGCGCTGGCCGCGCTGGCGGCGTTGCGCGGTGAGTTGCTGCAGGCGTTGCGTAACGAGTGACGCGGAGTTGCTACCGAGATGGCCAGGGATCGGTTGGAACGCGCCCGCGCCGATTTCGTCGTGGATTCTTTGCCTTGCTGTTGAAGGGAGCGGGTCGGGGCGAGGGTTATCGGGCTTGCCGGACAGAGGTTCATGGGTAGGGCACTGGGGGGCGTCGGTGATTGGTGTCCAAGCCGTGACCGGGCAACAACAATCCTGAGGAGTAGCCGCCTCACCGGATTGCTAGAGCGAGCGGAGGAATCCGGCCAGGTCGGACATGGAGGGACTCTTGGCGGTGCGCACGTAATAGCCCGACGTGCCGACGCCAATCTGCAAAGCGGTTTCGTTGTCGGCCCCGATCACTTTGCCGAGACAGAACCCGGCATTGAAATGGTCGCCCGCCCCGGTGCTGATGAGCGGTTTTTCCACGAACGGCCCGTCCACTTTCACCACGCCGTCAGCGGAAGCTGCCACGGCGTACGCGCGGGGATGCACGACGACCGTGGAAATGCGCAGGTATTTCTGGATGAATCCGGCCACCTCTTTCACGGCCTGTTCGCCTTCCGTGGCGCCCGTGTATCCCAACACGTGTCCGATCTCGAACGACTCCTTTTCGTTCAAACCAAGATAGGTCTCGAAGTATGGCTGGAACTTCGCCAGCAGTTCCACCGCCGCTTTGATGTCGCGCGGGTCCCGTTTTTCGGGATCGGCCAGGTCGAAGAAGAATTTGCGCGTGGGGCCGGCCGGCAGTTTGGGGCAAATCTCCGCCAGCACATGTTGCCAAATGTCGCTCATGGCCGGGATCATGGTCCAGTTTTGCAGCCCCACGAGCGCGGCGTTGGCGAACAACTGTTGCAGATTCTCCCGGCCGATGCGCGCCACCAAGTTGTCCCAGGTGATGTCCCGCAACGAAGTATGTTTGCCGAGCATCAGCTTGCCGTCTTCAAACTCCAACGCGTCGGTGTGCCCCGGTTCGGCGATGCTGTACACGGCGGCGCGTTTTGCCAGTTCTTCAAACGCGGGATGAATGTGGGGATGACCGAGGTTGCCGATGTAGCTGACCTTGACGCCAAAGGCGGCCATGGCGTTGGCCATGATGGGGCCGTTGCCTCCGAGCTTCACGCGGTGCACGACCAACTCCGCGTTCAGACTTTTGCCGGCGGCGCGGGTGATGCGTTTGCCGAATGCCGCCAGCGTCGGGATGCGCGTGAATTTGTCGGCCGATTCGCGTTTGTCCACGACGGCGATGATCTCGTCCACAAATCCGTCCAAGCCGATGGTGGCATGTTGGCGGGAAATGCCGGGGGCATGGACCGTCAAGAGTTCCGCAGCGCGATGGGGCAGGGGTTGGTTGGTCATGGCGCGTGTCTGTAACAAAACCGCCGGGCGCGCTCAATGGATTTTTGCGGTTTCCTACCGGCTCAGCACGCTGCGCAGAGCTTCACGGAACTGGTCCATCTCGAATGGTTTTTCCAACAACACATTCTGTGTGCGAAAAATGAAATCAGTCAAACCCGACCGGCTCGAGCTCTGGCCGGTGATGAACACGAAACGGTCTGAGAGATACGGCAGTTCCTCGGAGACCTTCAGGTACAGGGATTCGCCGTCCATCAACGGCATCATCAAATCACAAATGACGGCGACGTAGTGTCCACTGCGCAGTTTGTCCAGGGCTTCGACGCCGTTGGTGGCCACGTCGGGCAGGCAGTTTTCAAACGTGAGCACTTCGCTGAGCAGATCGGCCAACTCAAAATCATCTTCCACGATCAACACCGGCTGCAGCACTTGAATGGGTGCGGGATCCTTGCTCATGCGCGTTGTACCATGTCCACACCAATACCTTCAATTTCCAGCGGGTTCAAATCCAAATCTGGCCGGCAACTCGGCGACGGCTCCGGTGTTGGGGTAGATGGTGGCCAATCCATTCAGACTCCTGCGTTCGACATCACTGCTGATGGTCGTTCTGGCCGTTTCGGTTGCGGCCTATGAAACGGATCCGCCCAGGTTCATCAACGTCGAATTGACCTGGAAAGACGCCAAGACCGGTCAGGAACGAACCGAACCTGGTCAGCTTTGGTTCCGCGATTTGCCGGTGCGCAGCGAGGTCGGCAAGATAGTCGGGTTCGGCCGGCCCGGCCACTACGACGGCATCAAATGGTTTGTGCCGAAGAATCCCGATGAGATTTGGATCGCCCGGTCCGGTCCGGTGAGCGCGCCCGGCAAGTTTCTTCTGCGCGACTATTGCGGCGAACGTGAGATTGAGTTGGCGTTCGACGAGATCGCCGTGGCCAAGACCGGCGAGGCCCAGCTCACCAAGTTGATGGACGAATCCGTGGGCCACCTGGCCGGCGGCACGAAGTCAGCCGACGCAAAGTTCAAAGAACTCGACGAACTCGACGAGCTTGATCCGCAAGCGCCGATGATGTCCGCGCCGGTGCCCTCGATGATCACCCGCGGCGATCCAGCGCCCGAGAGAGCGGCGGTGATCCCGGTTCATTTTGCGTTGAAAGCCGATCTGGGAGTGAAAACCATTCCGGTGGCCAATTTGGTGAAGATCGTTTTCCAGGATGCCAGCGATGGCTACAAACGGGAAGTTTATGGCGGACGCTTCGTGCAATACGCCAACCGCGCCACCGGGGATGCGGGTCGGGTGCAGGTGGCAGCGGCCACGTTCTTTGGCGGAGCAGACGGTTCGGAGCGGTTCTTCTCTGGCGGTTTCCTGCCGGATGATTCCATCCTGATGGCCGGTAACTTTCATGACTTGAGTTTTGTGGAGCCGTCGTTGGTGAGAGTCTTGGGAACGGATCCGGCTCGCGACGCGTATCCGCCCATCGAGCGGGTGGATCCCAAGAATAACCGTCGGACCCTGGAGTATCCACGCCGCACGCCGACACTGGTGAGATATAGCGCGGACTTGCGAAAGCTGACCGGGGTGGTCCGATTGCCGTGGGGTGCCGGGCAGGCTTACACCTGCATCGCCAGCGCGGATGGTTCCTTGTATCTGGCCGGAATGGTGGGACCGCATTTCGAGTCGTTGGAAAAGCAGGCCCAGGCGGTGGCGGTCATCGAGAATCCAGAAGCCGGCAAGGACAGCAAGGGTCGCGTTCGCGAACCGGGGTTGGATGGTTTCATTCTCAAGATCGCAGCCGATCATCGTTCCATTCTGTGGGCGGTGCGCGTCAAACACAGTGGCGCGAACATTTTTGAAATGCCCGACGGCCAATTGCTGGCCCGTCGTGGCGACGGTCTGTTTTACATCAGCCGGGAAGGTTTGATCTCAGAGGGGCCGAAACTGGAGATTACCGGCAGCAACATGGCAGTGAATCCGAGAACGGGTGAGATGTATTTCGGCGGCAGTTACCGGTCGGCGACAGGTCTGGAGCCTTATGTGAACCCGTATCTGTATAAGGTGGACGCTTCCGGCAAGATTGTGTGGACGGCCTACGGCTGGACCGGGCCGATTGTCGGCGTGGATCAATTGCGGTTGGTTTCGGATTCTTCGGTCACCAGCATCCGCATCGGTGAAGACGGGAACCTGACATTGACGGCATGGTCGGACGGCGGCAACACGGTGCTCGGACAACAACCTTACGATCTGCGGAAAGCGGCCAAGTGTGGCGGTTTCTGCAGTTCCACGTGGGGCGCAACCGGCGGGCTGACGGTTCGCATCGGCCACATCATCAGCATGAATGCCGGTGACATGGAGGTGCCGTCATTCACGAGGTACGTTGGGTATCTGCCCACGAGCGATATTCCGACGTTGGTCAACATTTACGACATCCATCGTTTGCCCAACGGCGAGGTGGCCGTGACCGGCGGCGGGTGGACGGGGTTCGTTGAGAGCCATGATGCGTGGATCAAACCGTGGTACATCGAAAGCCGCACCGATGAACACGCGTTGGCCAAGGGCGGCCCCTTTTTCACGGTGTTCACGCCGGACTTCGACAAGGTTCGCATGGCCACCATCACGCCCGGTGCGAGCGGATTGAAGCTGGCCGGCAAGGGCAATTGGGTTTTGCTCTACGGCGGCGCGACTGATCGCCGTCCGGACGAGGTGGACCAGAAATGGGATCGCAAACTTCGCACCATCACCCGGCACGCTGTTCAGGCCCAGAACGGCGGCGGACTCGATGCTTACGTGATGCTGGTGAACACGCAAGGCGAACCGAACCCGCCGTTCATCCCGGAGAAAACGTGGGCGCCGCCCCCGAAGAAGAAATGAAATGAAACGACTACTGATCTTCGCGGCCGTTGTTCTGGCCATTGTCTTGCCGGCGACGGCACAGAAGAAACCGGCCAAGTCGCTGACATCCGCCGCACAACAGAAATGGATCGAGCACGTTCGCGGCTCGTTCGACATGACCAAGAATCCGCGCCCGTACATTGTGTACATGGTGCTCGATCAGGAAGGTAATCGGTGGCCGAGTTTCTGGTGCGGAAAGAACGTGGAAGGCGTCATCAAGTTCACGGGCGAGCACGACGTTCTGGAAGACACCGTTGTCGTGAAGCAAACTGGGTCGTTCACCTGTGAATTGACCAACATCGCCCGCAAGTACGGGATGTTTGACGAACTTCCCGGCGGCGAATGGGCGGAGTCGCTCCGCGAAAAACCGATTCGGATCACGTTTCATTCGTTCGAAAATCCTGTGCTGACCGGCACGCGAACCGATCACGGCGACCGCGCGATGTCCGGCAACCTCATCCTCGTCGAAGCCACATGTTCCGGCACGGTCCAGGCCGGGGGCAAGACCGCGCCCTTTGCCGGGACGGCCAGGTTGGAGTTTTCGGATTACACGCCTGTGTTTCGCATCGCCGCCAAGTTCTCGTTTCCCGGCAAGGAACTGGGGTTGGTGGGCGCGAAAGGCCAGGGAATTACCGCCACGTTCTATACG
>CAZEQV010000043.1:0-16383 GCA_964514435.1 uncultured Verrucomicrobiota bacterium | reverse complement strand
CCCATGCGTAGATCTCAGGGTCCGCAGACTCCTCGTGAAGAGGAGATGCTGTCATACTGCCCTGAAAAGAATCTTCCTCACTGAGCCCGTTGTGCATTTGTTTTTCCTGTAGGCTGGTTCGGATTTTAATCAAGCTGGGCACCTCCTCTGGTGGAAGATAACGGAATATATAAATCTTTCGTTTTTAGTTGTGTCAAAGTTCAAGAATTGCGACGGCGAGCCACAAGTAGGGGGAGCAGGGCGGCAAAACAGAGAAACCCAGAAAAGTGTGTGGGTTGATGTGTGGGTTTTAGCTCGCTAGATTTCAGGCTGCCCGGTGTGTTACATATTTTTGGGTCAAATCATCGAAACGTGCAAAAACCCTTGAAAAACAAGGCCCGGAACGCTTGTTCCGGGCCTGTTAATTGGTAGCGGGGGTGGGATTTGAACCCACGACCTTCAGGTTATGAGCCTGACGAGCTACCGGGCTGCTCCACCCCGCAGTCAAACGCGTAACGAACCTTAGAGAAACGAACGCCAACCGTCAAGCGGCCTTTCACTATTTGTTTCGGTGAGCCGGTTTGTCTACCGCGTAGGAGGCTTTTGCGGTTGCGGAGCGGGTTCAAATCGGAAGATCACTTCGTCGGGACGCGAAAGATTGAGTTTTTCTCTCGCAGTACGCTCGACATACACGGGATCCGTGCGCAGTGATTCGATTTCGGCCCGTTGTTGTCGCTCCAGTGCTTCCTGCTTGGCGATGTCGGCTTCCACGCGCACGAGTTCGCTTTGGAGCGAATGACGTTTCTGCAGCATGGGAATGGACAATACGGTCATCCCACCCACCACAACCGCGATGAACATCACGAAACTCAATGATGAGAGCTTCGTCCAAAGGTTGGCGGGCCGGTGCATGCCTCAGAGCTTTCCTCCGTACACAGCCTGTTTTCCGAGCTGTTCTTCGATGCGCAGCAGTTGGTTGTATTTGCAGACGCGGTCGGTGCGGCACAATGAGCCGGTTTTGATCTGACCGGCATTGGTGGCCACGGCGATGTCGGCAATGGTGTTGTCCTCGGTCTCGCCGCTGCGATGGCTGATGACGGCTGTGTAATTGGCTTCCTTGGCCATTTCGATGGCGTCGAGGGTTTCAGTGAGTGAGCCGATTTGATTGACCTTCACCAAGATCGAGTTGGCCACGCCGGCATCTATGCCTCGCTTGAGGAACTCGGTGTTCGTGACGAACAGATCGTCGCCGACGAGCTGCAGTTTGTCGCCCAGCTTGTCAGTCATCAGCTTCCAGCCATTCCAGTCGCCCTCGGCGAGGCCGTCCTCAATCGAGACAATCGGGTATTTTTTGCAGAGCTGGCTCCAATACTCCACCATATCCGCCGAGTTGCGCTTTGAACCGTCGGATTTCTTGAACACATATCGCTTGGCGGCCTTGTCGTAGAACTCACTTGAGGCCGGGTCGAGAGCGATGAAGATGTCCTTACCGGCTTTGTAACCGGCCTGTTTGATGGCGGCGAGAATGATCTCAAACGGATGTTCGTTGTTCTTCAACGACGGCGCGAAACCGCCCTCGTCGCCGACCGCGGTGCTGTACTTGCCGGCTTTGAGCACGCCCTTGAGCGCGTGGAAAACTTCTGCGCCCATGCGCAGCGCCTCGCGGAAGCTCGATGCGCCTTTGGGCATGATCATGTATTCCTGCAAGTCAATCGGCGCATCGCTGTGCGCGCCGCCGTTCATGATGTTCATCATCGGGACCGGCAACACTTTCGCGTTGGGTCCGCCCAGATACTTGAACAATGGCTGGCCGAGTTGCGCGGCGGCGGCGTGCGCGGTGGCGAGCGAAACGCCGAGGATGGCGTTGGCTCCGAGCTTTCCTTTGGTGGGCGTCCCGTCGAGCGCGATCATGGTTTTGTCGAGACCGACTTGATCCAGCGCGTCGTGGCCGATCAACGCTTGGGCGATCTTCGTGTTGACGTTGGCGACGGCTTTCGTCACGCCCTTGCCGGAGTAGCGTTTCTTGTCCCCGTCGCGCAATTCCCAGGCTTCATGTTCGCCGGTGCTGGCGCCGCTGGGGACGGCGGCGCGTCCCACGGCTCCGCCGCTCAATTCCACGTCCACTTCAACTGTCGGGTTGCCGCGGGAATCCAGAATCTCCCGGGCCTGAATACGAGTAATCTTTGTCACGCAATTTCACTGCCTCCTTGTGAAGCGTATTATAGGCGGCGCGCAATTTTCGTCAACGGCATTAACAATCACTTCGCGGAAGCCGATTGCCGCAGCGCATCGAGCACGGCGGCGTTGGCCAGTGAATCGGTCTCAGTCACGATCGTGGGCGGTTGGTTTTCGCGCACGGCATTGTTGAAATGCTCCAACTCCAGCACGAACGGCGCGAGGAAGTGAGACGGAGCATGGCCATCGAGAACGCGGATGGTTTCCGGTTTTCCCTGCCGAACGAGCGAAATCTCAGCCGGCCACGTTGGCGGCAGCCACGGATGCGGGACGCTCAACCGCGCTTCCGTGCCGACAATTTCTGCGCCGTAAAGCCCTTCGGCCTCGAAACTGCACACGAAATGCGCGATCAACTCAGCCGGGAACTCCAACGTAGCGGCCAGCGTCAGGTCTATGCCGGTCGTCTCGGAGAAATGCGCGCGCGCCTCGACGCGGACCGGTTCGGTTCCGGCCGCGAACCGGGAGAAGTTGACGCAGTAGCATCCGATGTCGAGCAGGGCGCCGCCTCCGTCATCCTTCCAAGTGCGCGGGTTGCCCGGTTCGCGTCCGCGACCGGTATAGCTGCTGCGGATGTAAAGCGGCCGGCCGATGTCACCGGCTTGGATGCGGCGTTTGATCTCCGGCATTTGCGGGTGAAACCGGAACATGAACGCTTCCATGAGCCATCGCTGGTGCCGGTGGGCTGCGGCAAACATCATGGCGGCCTCTGCACGGGAACGGGCCAGCGGTTTTTCGCAGAGCACATGCTTGCCGGCTTCGAGGGCGCGAATGGTCCACTCGCCGTGAAGGCCGTTGTGAAGCGCGTTGAGGACAATGTCCACTTCGGGGTCGGCGATGAGCGCCGCGTAGCTGCCGTGAGCTTTGCGCGCGCCCAGTTGCCGGGCTGCCGCTTCGGCACGGGCCAGGTCGCGACTGGCGATGGCGACGAGTTCGATGCCGCGGGACATGCGGAAGGCTTCACCAAATTTCTGGAGGATCTTGCCGGTGCCGAGAATGCCCCAGCGGAGTGGTTGGTTCATGGCGCCGGATTGGGCGGGGGGGTTGCGGTGAGCGCGGCGTGAATCTCGATGTAGTGGCTGCCAGCGGTTCGCATCTTCATCACAGCTTGGGGATCGGCTTTGGTCCGTTCACACAACATTCGCAGGTTGACGAGGTTGATGATTTCTTCGTCCGTGAGAACGATCTCGCTCCATTTTTCGCGTGGAACGGAGTCAAACTTTGCCAAAGGCTTTTGGAAGACAATGCCGGTGGGGTTTTCCACGGGAAAATGAAAGACGGACGCGTCGAGCTTGTGCAAGCGGGCAATGTCCATCCAATCCAGGCCCTTTTTGCGGGCTTCGATGAGCGACGCGGCGTCGGCCTTGGACCTGGAGGCGATGAGCAAGACCACGGGAATCTGATGATCCCGGACATCTTGGCGTTTGATGCCGACGACGAATCGCAGCTCCACGTTGAAGTGGGCGGCAATGGTTTTGTAGTAACCGCGCAGGACCGGGTTGGCGACGGAGGCGGACACATCAATGTCCTGCGCGGGAGCGCCAGCGCTGAAAGCAAACAGAAGAAAAGCGATGGAGGTGGCGAATCTTCGTTTCATGCCGGTATCTTAGCACAGACGAGTGAGAAGCAAGGGTTGAATCTGGGTGGCGCGTTTCTTCCTGACCGAGTGCCATTGACGTTATGGAGTTGTGTCTCCTAGTGTGGGTGGCGATGGAATCATGGATACGTGGTTGATCATGCAGTGCGGGTTGTTGGTGTTTCTGTTGCTTGCGTCGGCCTTCATGTCCGGCAGCGAGATGGCGTTGTTTTCGTTGAGCAAGCTGCAAGTGCGTCGGTTGCGTCAGGCGCATCCGGTGTCCGGCAAGGTGATCGGCGAACTGCTGGAGCAACCACACCGGCTTCTTTCCACGATTCTGTTGGGCAACACAGTGGTCAATGTCATGGTGGCGCTTGTGGGTTATCAGATCCTGCGCGAAGTCTGGCCGGCCCGCGCGGAAGTGGTGGCGGTGCCGTTGGTCACCTTGATGTTGTTGGTATTCGGCGAGGTGACGCCAAAGGTGTCGGTAATCCGCAATCCCATGTTCTTTGCCTTATACGTGGCGGTGCCGCTCCAGTGGTTGTGTCGGTTCACTGCGCCGTTGCGCAGCGTGGCGGAAGGCGCGTCTGCTTGGTTGGTCAAACGCGTTGAGCGGCTGCCGTTCTTTTCTCGCCGGCAAGTGCGCACGACGGCGCCGACGGAAGACGAGTACCGGACACTGCTGCGGGCGAGCGAGAAGGCCGGTGTGCTGCATCGGGACGAGCGGGACATGGTGAACCGCATCCTTTCGTTGGAACGGACCCTGGTGAAAGACATCATGACCCCTCGGGTGGACATGCAATGCGTGGAGGACACTTGGCCGGCCGAGCAGATTGCGGCTGACTTGCGGTGCATCAAACATCGAAGGGTGCCGGTCATTCACGACACGCCGGATCAAGTGGAAGGCATCTTGAACGCCAAGGATTTTCTGACCAACCCGCAACGGCCGTTGCGGGAGATGTTGATCAAGCCGCTGTACGTTCCTGAGACCATGAGCGCCGCGAGGTTGCTTCAAGAGTTCCGCAAATTGGAGCAGCCGGCCGCGATTGTGGTGGATGAATATGGCGGCACGTTTGGCCTGGTGACCTTGGAAGATGTGCTGGAAGAGATTGTGGGCGAAATTGAGGATGAATTCGACACCAGTGAGATCATGGTGCAACAGGTCGGTCCACGGCGATTCTTGGTCAACGGCAAGGCGCGGCTGGACTTGGTGAATGAACAATGCGGTCTGTCCCTGCAGTCCGCCGAGGTCGGAACGATCGCCGGCTGGGTGATTGCCCAGATTGGATCGTTGCCACGAGAAGGTGACCGGGTGCGGCGCGACGGAGTCCAAGTCACCGTCAACAAGATGATCCGCCATCGCATTCGGGAAGTGATGCTCGAAGTTGAGAGGCGTTCATGACAGACGTTTTCTGGGCGCTGGCGCTGATTTTAGTGGGACTGACCTGCTCCGCGTTCTTCTCCGGCACTGAGACAGGTTTGATCTCCTTGAATCGGTTGCGGCTTCGCAATGAAGTGGAGCGCAAGAATCGTCGGGCGATGATTCTCAACGGCTTCGTGGAAAACTCGGAACGGTTGTTGGGCACAACCTTGATGGGCAACACGCTGGCCAACGTCATCTTCTCGGTGGCGTTGTCGGTGTTGGTGGTTCAACTGGTCGGCGAATTGACCATCGGACTGGACGTGGCGGTGACGATCATCGCGTCGGTCACGCTGCTGATATTTGGCGAGATTGTGCCGAAAACATTGTTCCGCACCTACGCGCACCGGCTGTGCATGGTGTGCGCCGATGCGCTGGCGGTGTTTGCCTGGTTGTTCACGCCCGTCGTGGTGCTGTTGGGAGTTGTCATGCGAGCGATGGCCGGTCTGGGGCGCAAACAGCAGCGTCCCCCGAGTTTCTTCGTGACCCGGGAGGAACTAAAGCATCTGGCACGGGAAGGCGAAGGAGCCGGTGCCCTGACAACGGACGAACGCGTGATGATTCATGGGGTGATGGATTTTCCGTTCAAGACCGTGTTTGAAGTCATGGTGCCGCTGTCCCACACCGTCACGGTTTCACGTGAGTCCACGGCCGCAGAAGTCCTGAGAATCTCCGAGCGCACCGGATATGCCCGCTTTCCCGTCCGTGAAGGTGACCGGCTCGTGGGTGTGGTCAACGTCTATGATCTCGTGTTCGACGAACATACTCAACCTGACCGGCCTGCGGCATCGGTTATGCGCCCGCCTCAATTCGTGATTTCCACGCAACGTGTCAACCATGCGTTGCCGACGCTCCGCGCCGCTCGCAACCCCATGTGCATCGTCGTCAACCCCGAGGGCCAACACCTCGGCATCGTGACCATCGAAGACATCGTGGAGGAGATTGTGGGCGACGTGGAAGGCTGACGCTGTGTTTTTCCTGTTTGTCCCGGCGGGGTTTCTTGTATTCTCTGCGCCGGTATGTTGGCGAAACGAATCATCCCTTGCCTCGATGTGGATCGCGGTCGCGTGGTGAAAGGAACGAAGTTCCTGAACCTGCGCGATGCCGGTGACCCTGTCGAGTGCGCCAAGGAATACGACCGTCAAGGGGCGGATGAGCTGGTGTTCCTAGACATCACAGCCAGTTCCGACAATCGCGCCACGATGATTGATGTCGTGGAGCGGACCGCCAACGAATGTTTCATGCCGTTGACCGTCGGCGGCGGCATTCGCACGACCGACGATATCCGCGCGATGTTGAAAGCGGGCGCGGACAAGACGAGCCTCAACACGGCTGCCGTGCAAAACCCCGATGTGATCCGGGCCGGTGCCGAGCGATTCGGTTGCCAGTGTATCGTCGTGGCGATTGACGCCAAACGTCGGGCGGACGGCGGCGGGTGGGAAGTGTTCACGCATGGTGGACGCAAGCGCACCGGCTTGGATGCCGTGGATTGGGCGCGGAAAGTGGAATCGTTGGGAGCTGGCGAGATTCTGCTGACAAGCATGGATGCCGACGGCACAAAAGCCGGTTACGATATTGCCTTGAACCGCGCCGTGAGCGAAGCGGTCAGCATACCGGTCATCGCCAGCGGCGGAGCCGGCAAGCTGGAACACATGGTGGACGTGCTGACAGCCGGCAAGGCGGACGCGGTGTTGGCCGCGAGCATCTTTCACTTTGGCGAATACAAAGTGGCCGATGTGAAAGCGTTTCTGAAATCGAAGGGAGTCTGCGTGAGAACATGAGCATTGTGAATGAATTGAAGTATGACAGCAACGGATTGATACCGGCGATCGTGCAGGAATACGGGACGGGACGGGTGCTGATGATGGCCTGGATGAACAAGGAATCCCTGGCCAAAACGCTGGAACTGGGCGAGATGGTGTACTGGAGCCGGTCCCGCAAGGAGCTTTGGCACAAAGGCGCGACCAGCGGACACACGCAGAAAGTGAAAAGTCTGTCGTTTGATTGCGACAAGGATTGTCTGCTGGCGCAAGTCGAACAAGTCGGCGCAGCTTGTCACGATGGATACAAGTCCTGTTTCTATCGCACCATTGCCGGTGACACGGCGCAAATCACCGAACCTCGACTCGTGGATCCGGCCACCGTGTACGGCAAGAAATAGCCATGTTCACTCCTTCGAAGGCTGAGTTCATCAAACTGGCTGCCACCGGCAACCTGATTCCCGTCTTTCGCGAAGTGTTGGCCGACATCGAGACACCGGTTTCAGCGTACCGGAAACTTCGGAAAAAGGGGGCCTCGTTTCTGTTTGAGTCCGTCGAAGGCGGCGAGCATCTGGGCCGGTATTCGTTCCTCGGCGCCAATCCGCAGCGCATCATTCGCAGCGAAGCCGGTGCGCTGGGTGATCCGTTGCGGGACGTCCAGAAAGCGATGGCCAAGTTCAAGCCGGTGACCGTGCCGGGATTGCCCCGGTTCACGGGAGGCGCGGTGGGATTCCTCGGCTACGAGTACGTTCACCACATTGAGCCCACGGTGCCGCGACCCGGTAGGGATGAATTGGGCACGCCGACGCTGTGTTTCATGATCACCGACACGATTTTGATTTTTGACCGGGTGAGCCAGACGATCAAGATCGTGGCCAACGCCCACGTGACCGGCGATCCAGCCGCCGCTTACGATCAAGCGTGCCGTCGCATTGAGGACTTGGTGGAGCAACTGGCGCAGTCCTTGACGGATCAGCCGGTGGAGTTTCTTCGTGAACCTCCCGAGCCAAGTTTCACATCGAACATGACACCCGAACGGTACGCCGCGATGGTGAAAGCCGCACAGGAATACATCAAAGCCGGTGACATCATACAGGGTGTGTTGGCGCAACGGTTCCAGACCAAGACCGACTGTTCCGCGCTCGATATTTACCGGGCACTGCGGTCGGTGAATCCTTCGCCGTATATGTTTCTTTTGGATTTTGAGGACTTCCAACTCATCGGCGCGTCTCCTGAAGTTCACGTGCGATGCGAGGACGGTCAGGTGGAAATTCGGCCCATTGCCGGCACGCGTTGGAGGGGAAAGACGGCGGAGGAAGACCTGGCGTTGGAGAAAGAACTGCTCGCTGACGAGAAAGAGCGCGCGGAACATCTGATGTTGGTGGATCTCGCCCGCAACGACATTGGTCGCGTTTGCGATTACGGATCGGTGAAAGTGGATGAGTTCATGGTCATCGAACGGTACAGCCACGTCATGCACATCGTTTCCAACGTGACCGGCAAGCTGCAAAACCAGCGCAACGCCTATGATCTCATGCGCGCCACGTTTCCCGCCGGCACAGTCAGCGGTGCGCCGAAGGTACGGGCGATGCAGATCATCAGCGAACAGGAGCAGACCTGTCGCGGTCCCTATGCCGGTGCGGTTGGATATTTCAGTTTTTCCGGAAACCTCGACAGTTGCATCACGCTGCGCACGGCTTTGCTGAAGAACGGTGTGGCTCATGTGCAAGCCGGCGGCGGGATCGTGGCGGACAGCAACGCGGCGGCTGAATTTCAGGAGACGGTGAACAAATCGAAGGCCTTGCGCAAAGCGATTTCATTGGCCGGTACGTTTCAGTCGCAGACGTGAGCGGCCATCATGTTGCTGGTACCATACGAAATCGAGACATTGTACCAGCGGTACCCTTGGTCAAACTGGATCATCATTGGTTTGTCCGTGCTGGTGTCGTTGCTCGCATGGTTCGGCGGGCTGTCGCGTGACACCATTGCTTCGTTGGTTTTGTCGGAGTGGAGCCTGACCGAATTGGTCGGGTATCAATTCCTGCACAGCGGTTTCTGGCATCTGATCGGCAACATGATTTTCTTGTGGGTGTTCGGGAACGCGATTGGCACCAACACCAACAACGGCATCTATCCGGCCTTGTATCTTTGTTTTGGCATTCTGGCGGGCGTGACACACCTTATTTTCGGCGGTGGCCCGGCCGTCGGCGCCAGCGGTGCGATCAACGGTGTCATCGGCATGGCGCTGGCGATGTATCCGATCAATCGGGTGTCGGTGTTTTGGTTCATCATCTTCCGCGGTGGCACGTTTCAGTGCCCGGTATGGGGGATGGCGCTGTTGTGGTTTGCATTCGATCTATTCGGAGCCATGCGCGGCTCGGGCGGGGTGGCATACTGGGCGCACATTGGCGGACTGATCAGCGGGGTGTTGATTGGGCTATTGGCCCTGCACTGGGGATGGGTGCGCTTGACTGCGTATGACAATCGCAGCCTGCTCGAAATTCTCAAAGGCGAACACCCGGACCGGTGACATTGACTCCGTGGGCCAGGCGTACCGGCTCAGGAACAGGGAACAGGAATCATCGGCGTGTGGCTGGGCGAACAGCGAGAGGAAGCCGGTGCCTTGCGCGGCCAGTCCCACATAATCTCCCACGAAGAATCCCCGCGCGAATGGCGCCGCGGTCATGTCGAATGAAAATCCGGTGAGTTTTGATTCGGTCCAACTGTCTGGGTTGTCGAACGAGCCGACGCGAGGATCGTGGGTGACGATGAAATGATCAGTCCACAGCTCGGGGCCGGTATCGTTGGCTCGGAAATCGTAATAGGTCACCGCGACTGTTCCGTTGCTGGAGACGGCGATGGAGGGAGTGAAAGCTTGCCGGTTGGGCGCGGAGAGTTCCGGTGGGGTCTTGTTGATCTTGACGGGACGCGACCATTTCCGTCCGCCGTTGGTGGACACGCTCAGGAGAATGTCATCGGCAAGGCCGGACATGTTCCGTCTCGCGCCACGGTTGAAGCGCGCGTCCTGCCAAGTCATGTAGAGTGAACCGTCCACGGGACTCACGGCCATGAATGGGAGAATGTCGCCGGTGCGCACGGGTTCGAGGCTTTCGGGGTCATAAACGCCATCGCCGTTGCGTGTGAATGTAGAGAGTGATCGCAGCGCACTGACACGAAACGGCCGTCGTTGCCATGTCTGGCCTTTGTCGGCGGAGACCAGGATGCATATGGTTGCCCGCAATCGTCCGCTGCGCAGGACGTGGATGCGGGTGAAAACGCAGTACAACGTGCCGGCTGGGTCAACATGGATTTGCGCGCCAATGGTCTGCGTGAAGCGACCGGTCGGGTAGATGACGCGAGGTGGATCCCAGGTTTTGCCGGCATCGGTCGTGCGGGCGAACATAAGAGGACCGGTGAAGTAACGGGGGAAGTCACGCAGTTGATCCCAGACGACATAGACGTGGTTGGAACTGGTGGGATCGGCGGTGATGGTTTCTTTGTCGTTAAAAATACCCGGGTTCGCTGTCGAGGCGATCACGGAGGGCTGCGTCCACGTGAATCCGCCGTCGGTGGACTTGATGACGAGGATCGCGTTGGCGCCATTACGGCCGTCGGGCAAATCCTCGTTGACGGCGAGGGCGCTGGCATAAAGGTCGCCGTTGGGAGCGAAGCTGACCCACGGGTCACTGGCTCGTTGATAGGAGCCGCCGCTGCACTGGGTCAGACCCGGCAAGATGACGTTGGTCCACGAGTGGCCGGAATCGAGACTGATGCCGGCCACGAGGCCGCGGGAAGCGCCGTTGGACCAACGGTCTTGCTGCCACACGGCCACGAGATGCGCGGGGTTGCCGGGATTGACGGCGAGAAAGGGTTCGACCTCGCTGCCGGGGAAATTAGTGCCGGACTGCAGGGCAACGTTGTCGAGCAAACAGTCGGCAAACGGACTTGGTCCGGTGAGTTGGATGGGAGTTTCGGAGCGCGCTGCCGGGATGATGGATGACAGCAGAACGAACAGGACCGCCAGCTTCATCGGTCACCGGTTGGTGTCGAGCCAGCGGCGAATCTCACGAGCCACCGGGGATTGCGGTTGGAGCCGAAGGAACTCGGTGTAGTGTTCGCGGGCTTTGGCGATGGTGTTGCGGTCGTTGGCGTAAATGGAAGCGAGAGCAATGTGCGTGGGCGCGTCGTTGGGGTTGGCGCGGATGATTTCGCCGAATTGGGCGATGGCATCCTTGGTGTAGCCTTGTTCCTGGAGGAGGATGGCGTAATTGTAGCGGGCGTCGGCGTAGTCGGGTTTGACCAGCAGGGACAGCTCATAGTTCTCCAGCGCCTTTTCGGGCTGGCCGGCTGTTCGATAGGCGATGGCCATGTTGTAGTAGGGGGAATGGAACGACGGATCGGCTTGGGTGGCGCGAACGTAGGAGGCGATGGCCTTGGTCAGGTCTTTTTGCTGGTGATGATTGACGCCTTCGTTGAAGTGCGTTGTGGCAACTTCGCGGTTGCCGGGCTTGGGAGGTCTCATGCCCAACGTGATCGGCACACGTTGTTTCACGGGCGGTGGCGCGGGCGTCGGCGGTTTGGCGGCGGCTTCGATGGGTGGCGCCAATGGTTTCGTGCTGACGACCTCCGTGACCTGAACGGGCGGGGCAGGGGGTGTCACCGTGGCGGCGGTGGCGATATTGGTGGGGGCCGGCGGTTTCACGGTGACGGCTGGTGTTGGTTCAGGTGGTCTTGTGGGCGGATTGGATGGGGTGTTTCGTGAGGCCGTGACGAGTTCCTGGGCCAGTTGAACAATGGCCAGTCGGACATCCTCGCGATGTTGGTTTTTCGGCAGGAGATCGAGGTATTGCTGATATTGGTTGATCGCCTCTTGTTTGCGTCCCAGCGAATGTTCCACGACGGCCAGGTTCAGATGCGCGGGGGCAAACTTCGGATCGGCGGTGAGGCACTGCTGGAGTTGCTGGCAGGCGGCGGTGAGGTTGCGTTGCTTGATGTTGGCGACGGCGGCGTTGTTGAGCGCGTCGAGGGCGGTTGGGTCGGACTGAAAAAACTTGGAGAACGATTGTTCGGCTTGCGAGTAGGCGGAGGCGCGCAGATAGGCGATGCCGAGATAATAATGAGCGTCTGGCGGGACCTGTCCGGTTTGGATGGCTTTGCGCAACGCGACGATGGCTTCGTCGTGATTTTGGGCCGAGAGTTCGGCGATGCCCAGATTGTAGAGGGCGGAGGCGTTGGAGGGATCCAGCAGCAGGGAATCCCGGATGTTACGGACGGCGTCGCCTGATTGGCCGAGGTGAAGTTGGCAGACGCCGAGGAAGTTCAACGCTTGCGCGTGAGCCGGCATGGCGGCCACCGCGTCGTGGAAATATCCGGCTGCTTTTTCGTACTTCTGCTCTTTGAAATAGGCGATGCCCTTGTTGAAGGCGCGTTCCCCCCCCGGTGCGCGTTGGCAGCCCGGCCACGTCGCCAGAGAGAGGGTGACGGCGGCGAGAAAGAGAAGAAGGTTTCGCGTTGTGTTCATCGTGCCGGCTGTGACAGACTCCACGCGAATCTTATAAGCGTCAGAGGAATTCGCAACAAAAATGACCGAATGGGACATTCAATCACGATCGAGCGCCTGCACCGTCTGCGGGACGGAGTTTGGCGACAAGGAAATCTATCACACGCTGCTGCGGTTTGAGCCTGCCGGCTACAGTCGGCAGGACCTGTGCGCGAACTGCGCCGGCAAGGTTTCGCGCCAGGGAGTGGTGTCGTATTGGCAAGGCGAGTTTCGCGTGCCGCCACCGCCCGCGCCCGAACCCATTCAGAAGGAAACGGCGGAAACGATGTTGCGGAAGTTGATCGAATCGAAAGACCCGTCCCACGCCGCGACCCGCTACATCCTGGCCGTGATGCTGGAGCGCAAGCGACTGCTCAAGCATCGCGACACCATTCGCGACGAGGCCGGCACGGAGACTTTGGTGTACGAACATTCCCTGAGCGGGGAAACGTTTGCGGTGCCCGATCCCCGTTTGCGGCTGGACCAGTTGGAGGAGGTCCAAGGCCAGGTGACCGCGTTGCTCGAACGCGGACTCTCGGCTTCCGAACAACAAGAAGAGGCCGGTCCCGCGCCGGAACCGGCCCCTGAGAAACAGGCGGACAAGGAAGTTTAGCTGACTTTGATGTCAATCTGTTTCGGCTTGGCCTCTTCCGCTTTGGGCAGCGTGATCTCCAGAACCCCGTCACGGAACCGGGCGTTGATCTTGCCGGCTTCCACAGCCACGGGCAGTTCGATTGTCCGCGTGAACGAACCATACACGCGTTCACGATGGTAGTAGTTGGCTTCCTTCGTTTCGGATTCCTCCTTCTTCTCGCCCTTGATCGTGAGGTAGTGGTCCTGCAGCGTCACGCGCACGTCATCTTTGGAAAGACCGGGAAGGTCGGCACGAACCCGAACGCTGTCCTTGTCCTCCACCACGTCGAGCGCGGGAATAAACCCGCCGTCGGCGCTTTGAACTCCAAACCGACGCAGCGAGGTGTCGAACAAGCGGTTCATCTCCTCTTGCAGGCTCGTGAGATTGCCGAACGGATCCCACAGGTCTTTCTTTGGTGTCCAACGAACGAGTGTCATATCGTGTCTCCTTTCGATTGATTGTTTGCTTCGTGTTGCCGTGTCTCCATTTAGCAACGGCCATGCCGGGAGGTGTTTCAACCAAGCCGGCGCGCAATTTCAAGCACTTGCATAAGCCGGTAAATTACAGTGGGACAGCCTGACGGATTTTGACTGTGACACCCGTCAACGAGAGTGACGCGATGACACGCCCGCCTACGAAGTGAGGGAACTCAGCGCGGCCCAGGCTCGTTTCCAATCGCCGCCCGGCTCGCTGATGAACTCGCGCACGACCGGTAACCTGTCGCCCCACCGCATGGCCAAGGGCGGTAGAATGGCTTTTGCCGCGTTGTCAGGCTCCGGTTGTTGCTGTTCCACGGCAAACACTCGTCCGAGATTGTGAATGGCATCCAGCAGAGCTTCCCGCGCTTCTTCCCGGAAATCTTCCCGGCCAAACATCTCGGCCAGCTTGAGTTTTCGCGAAGCTCGCGCCCGGTGCGCTGTGATCTGCTCCCGCTGGGAGTCGTTCAATATCGCGGCGGACTGCAGAGTGGGGAAAAGTTGCCGGGTCGCGCGTGTGGTGCGCGTGATCAGACCGGCTTCGATCAGCCGGTTGATTTGCTCGTCGGTGGCGCGGTCAATCACCTCCAACTTCACCGGCGCGGCCGGACCGGCATGACCGTTGCCGAGAAGTTCCCGGTGCACAGTGGCCAACTGGTCCCGCCAGAAAGAGGCGTCGTGATCCACCACCACCACGATGACGCTGTGAGGGCCGTCGAGCGGATAGCGTTCTTCGCATCGCACCAGATTCCCTCGCAGGAGTTCCACCGACTTGTCGCAGAACGCCTGCGGACGATCTGTCGGCATGGCCGGCGCCTTGGGCTTGGCCGGTGCGGTTGGGCCGGGGCCGACGAGTTGATTGAGCTTTGCCAGAAACGATTGGCGACCACTGGTCAGCTTGATCTCCGTCCAATCGCCGCGACGGTCGAGGACTCCATCCGCCAGCGCCTGTTTGGCCGCCAACGTTCCAAGCATCCGGTGTTCGATGGTGTTCTCGGAGACCAGATGGATGACGGTGACCGGTTGGGTTTGGTTTTTCCGCCAGGCGCGGGCGATGCGTTGCTCCAGTTTGGCTGGATTCCAGGGCAGGTCGCAGTTGATGACCACGCTGGCGTTCTGGAGGTTCAACCCGGTGCTGCCGCTGTCGGTGCTCAGGAACACCCGGCATTGCGGGTCGGTCTTGAAGGCGTTGATTTCGTCGCGGCGACGCCGTTGCGGAACGCTGCCGGTATGCCAGGCAAAGCCGAGTCCCAACCGTTCGCAAAGGCCCCTCACCAATTCCAGCATCCGTTCCCATTCGGAGAAGATGATGACCTTGGTGCGGTCGTTGTCCCGGCACTCTTCCAGAATCTTTTTGAGTTCCGCGAGTTTGGGGCAGGCGCAGTCTTCGGGATCGAGAATGTAGTTGGTGTCGCACGTCATGCGCATCATGGCCAATTCGCGCAGGAGTTTGTCCTGCTCCTGTTGCGTGAGGGGGCGACGCGCGGCGGTGTTGGCCAGACGGGAGACGGCCGTTTCGTGTTCGGCGTAGCGAACCTGCTGTTCGGGGGAAAGCGGCACGAAATGGGTGCGATCGGTGCGTTGCGGCAACTCCGTTTCCACCTCGCTCTTGCGGCGGCGGAGCATGTAGGGCTTGATGCGGTCGTGGAGCTTGTCAAGGTTGCGGTAGCCGACCGGTTTGCCGCGGTCATCCAGTTGATAGTACTCGCGGTTGAAGCGGAACAATGGTCCGAGCGCACCGGGATTGAGGTAGTCAATCAGCGAACGGATCTCGTCAATGCGATTCTCGATGGGTGTGCCGGTGAGGATGAACGCGTAGCGGCTCTTGAGACGTTTGACGGCTTGCGCGGTCTGCGTGTTCCAGTTTTTGATGCGTTGCGCTTCGTCGAGCACCACGATGTCGGGGCGAAGTCGCTGGTTCACATCGAGCGCGTCGCGGAGCATCTGCTCGTAGTTGACGATGGTGAAAAACGGCGCGGTGGCGGCAGTGTAGGCCTGCAGTCGCGCCTGTCGTCCGCCGAACACGAGCCGGTAGGGAAGCGTGGTGAACCGCTGGATTTGTTCTTCCCATTCCGTTTTCAACGAAGCGGGCGTGACCACGAGCGCGCGTTTGGCATTGCCGAGACGATGCAGCAACGCGCAGGCGGCGATGGCCTGGATGGTTTTGCCCAATCCCATTTCATCGGCCAGCAACGCGCGTTCGGTGAACGCCAGGTGCAGCATCCCTTCCCGCTGGTAGGGGAACAACGGCAGCAGGGTCTCGTGGGGCGGCCATTCGCCCGCATGCACCTTCGACTCGTATTCGCGGCGCAATTGTTTTCTCTCCTGCGCTTGCCGTCGTGATTCCAGCCACGGCTCAACTTCCTGGGAAATGCGCAAGCCGGGCACGTTGGCTTGTCGAAGCAGGTCCAACGCCGCGAGGGGGTCGGCCCCGGTTGCGGAACGCAACCGGGGCGGCAGACGTTCCGCGCCGCGTTCCACGCGCAACGCGCCCCGACCAGCATCCGGCACGATGTCAATTCGGGTGGAGCCGGTATGCTCCGCGATTGTGAACCGTTTGGGATGCCGGGATTGGGCACGGAGCAGCACGGCTTCGACGTGTTTGCAGGTTCCCAGGCCGTTGATCCGGAAATCTTTGCAGTCGCAATGGAACTGGCGCTTGGCGAGGTCGCGGATTTCGACCGAGTAAGTCATGCCGGTGGCGGATTTGACGCGGAAGTTGGAGAAAATCGGGTGGTGCGGGTCTTGATTGGAGATTTGAAGCGAC
>CAZEQV010000042.1:0-16397 GCA_964514435.1 uncultured Verrucomicrobiota bacterium | reverse complement strand
GATCTCCATGTTTCCGGCCTTCATGGTCTGCTCCGTGTCGCCCAGCCCGGGCACGAACCACGCTCGGACGCCCACCACCACATCGGACGCCCCCAACAAATTGCCAATCCCCGCCGCTGCCGGCCACGTAATCGGCCCAAACGACGGCCGCCGCACCAACACCGACGCGCGCTCGGCGGTCACGTTCTCCAGTCGAAACTCCTTCTTGTCCACATAACTGCTCGCCGAGGAAAAACACAGCAGCGCAAACGTCACCAACACGATCGTGGCGCTGGTCAACGCCGTCCGCACCCGGCGTTTGCGCATGTTGGCGATGCCCAGGAACACCGCGCTACCGAGCAACCCGCCCCGGCCCATCTTCGCCCCGGCGCCTTCGGCCAGCGCGCTCTGAAACTCCCGGACCGACCCGCGGAACCGCGACAACACCATGCTGATCACCGCCACGCTCATCGCCAAAATCGTGAACGCCATGACGATCACCAACGGCTGCGCGCTGATCCGAAACGACGGATGAAAACTCCACA
Source organism: uncultured Verrucomicrobiota bacterium (assembly GCA_964514435.1). Lineage (GTDB taxonomy): Bacteria > Verrucomicrobiota > Verrucomicrobiia > Palsa-1439 > Palsa-1439 > CAZEQV01. Next base: position 15,873 of record CAZEQV010000042.1, on the reverse strand, counting down.
ACAACACCGTCATCCCGGCAAAAATCCCGATCGCGCCCCCGATTTGCGAACCGATCCGCGCGAACGCAAACAGCAACCGTTCCATCGCCACGCTGAACGGCACGAGCATCAACATCAGAAAAATCGCCCCGCGCGCGATGTCCTGCCCGGTATCCGACACCGCCCGGTACGCCCGGATCTCGCTGGCCAACGCCCGGTTCGCCGCGCGCTGCAACCGGGCCGCGTCATCCGCCGCCTGCGCCGCCGCGGCCAGTTCCAACTCCCTCTTCGTGCCGGCGCGAATCTGGTCAATCTTCTCGCTGCGAATCCCGGCCGCGCGGAAATCCGTCAGCCGCCAATCGTTCAACACATAGATGTCTTGCGCCGCCAGGTGCGCCGGGAGGGACGGCAACCGTTCCTCCACCTCGAAACCGCGCTGGAACGTGGAACGCAGATCCAGTCCCCGCTGCCGGCCGTCCGGCACCGCGTTGAGCAACGCCATGCGCACGCCCGCCGCGCCGGCGCGCACCACCAGTTGCCAGCGCATTCCCGGCGGAACCAGCCCCCACATCTGGCCGGTGCTGTCCATTTTGAACAACGACTTCTTCGGCGGCCCGCCGCGCCCCGCGTCCAGCAACATCGCCTGCGTCAGCGGCTCCATGAACCGCGCGTCGAAGAATGCCGGCCCGTTCAACTCCGCGCATTCAAACGTCACCGCGCGCGGCAGTTGCTCGCCGGGCTTGGTGCTGACGCTGAACGTCGTCGCCAACCGCGTCGCCACGAGCGACTCGGTCTTGGTCAACGACTCGACAATCGCGCCCGACTCATCGAGTTTGAATGCCTCCATGTTGAAGTTTTTGCCGTTTAGCACGTTGGCGTTGATCTCGCCGCACATCAGCGGAATCCGAAACGATCCGTCGTACCCCGTCCACGCGAACTCCTGCCGCCGAATGCCATCGCGGTTCGCTCCATAGGCAATCAACGTCACCAAGAACCCGCGCTGCGGCACGCGCGGCACCGTCTCGCCGGCCGACACATTGACCACGCGCCCCATCCCGTGCCGCCACGCCGCCGCGGTTTCCTCCGCGGACTTCGCGACCGGCACAAACTCCTTGGACGTGAACAACCAATCCAGAAAACGCCGCGTGGCCGGCAACTGCGGATCAATCCGGCTCCAATCCACTTGGTCAAACCGGTCCATCGGCGAATCCATCCGCTGGCGCAACGCGTCGTCGGTCACCCACGTCACGCCCGGCAACAAGAAGCTCCGCGCCGCCGACGTGATCAACGCCCGCTGCCCGATGTCGCCGCTGCCACCCACCCGGCCTTCGATCGCGCCGAGATTGACCACCTTGCGCTCCGGCGAATGGGCCGGCCAGATTTCTCCGCGTTTCACCACCCGCTTCAACACGCGCATCAAGTCTTTGTCCGTCGGTTCGATGCGGTTGTAACCGCACAGCATGCCCGGCCCCACCAACACGCCGCAGTCGGACAGGTCAACGCCCACGACAAACTTGCACACGGCCCGGTCCACGCCATCGGTGTGCAATTGAAAATGCTCCGCGACTTCACGCCGCAAGCGGTCCAACGGCTCGAAAAACGCGGCCCGCTGCTCCTGTTCCCGCACCTGTTCCCGCACCCGCTCGGCCACATCCTGCCAGATCGTCCGCGCCACCGGCAGAAACTCCGCCGGTACCTCCCGGTCACCCGTCAACACCGCCTCCAACACCCGATTCCGCGCCCGCAACGGGCCCGTGCAAATCGCCAACAAACCCTTCGCCCGTTCCCGCGCCCCGGCCAGCTCCTGCCAAGGCTCGGACGCCACATCTTGTCCGGCCACAAACTGCCGGGCCGCCACCAACTCCGCGCGCTGCTCGGTCGTCAACTCGCCCGCCACATGCGCCAGCAGCCAGGCGGCGCTGTTCTCCAACGCCCCCAGCATCTGCACCCGCATCGCCGGTGAGTTCTCCGTCTCAATCCGCAGCGACGCCAGGCGCAATTCTCCCTGAAGCTCGCGCAGCCGGAGCAAATCCGTGCCCACCGCGTCCTTGAACAAGCGGCGCAACTGCGGCGCCGCGTACCGGTTATTCAACCCGGCCAGTCCCGCCTCGACGGTGTCAAACTTCGCCAGTTCCTTCGCCGCTTCCCGGTAGGCGTCGAGTTCCTTCTGTTCGATCTTCCGGTAGGCCTCGCGGGTTTGGCACTTCGGCGTGCTCGTCAACATCGCCGACATCCGCCGTATCCCCAGTTGATTAATATGGTAGGCGTCCACAAACCCGAACAGCAACGGCCGCGGCGCCTGACCGGCCACGTCCCGCAACAGATTCAACACAATCGCGCAGTCCAACGCGCTGTCAGCGCCCGGTGCCACCCCCACCACCCGGCTCATTGAATCATACGGCGCGACGACCGCGTACGGCGCCTCGCCTTTCGCACCGGACGCGTTCACGGCCGCATAGATGTTGCGCGCCATGACCGTCTCCCACCGGCCCCGACACACAATCTTGCCGGCCGAAACCGGGCCGGCGCGCAACGCGTCCGCCAACGCCCCGGCCTTTACATAGTACCGGGGCTTGTACAGCGATTGTTGCGAGGTGATCACCTCGCCGACCTTCGCTGATTCCAGAAAAATCACCGCCGACGCGCCAAAGTCGAACACTCGCGGGTAATCCGCGCAGGCCGACATCTCCATCACGGCGATGTTGCCCCGCAGACTCCGCGCCGGCAATCGCCCGTAGTCCCCATCCCCCACATAAATCAACTTCCCGCTAATCCCGTCCGGGGGCGTCGTATTCAACCGCGCCACATCCGGCCACAGCGGATAGATCGTTTCCCGCCGCCCGGCCACCTCCAGATACGTCTCCGTGTGGACCGGCACGACGACCGGAAACTCATCCGTCCAGACCCGCGCGCCCGGGATCGCCCGAAGCTTGGCCAACAAATCATCCTGCACGCGCCGGTGCGCTGGGGTCCCCACTTGACGTGTCTCGTAGCCGCTCAACCATTCCGTGTCCGCCCGCACGCGCGCCGCAAAATCGTCATCGGACGCCGCCGCAACACCGCACCACAAAACCAGCCAGACCGCCAAAGGCGCAATGCGAAAAGCAGAATGCGGTCGAAGCTCGCCGCCCCGCGCCTTTCCCCAGGTTGTCGTATTGTGATTCCGCATTCCGATTTCCGCATTCCGCATTACGGATATTGCATCAACATATAGCGCGGCACCGTGGCCGGGTCCGCGCCGGTCACCCAAATAATGATCACCGGCACCAACGTCCAGACGATGACCGCCAACAATTCACCAAAGATCAATCCCAAGAAAACCGGCCGCGCTTTCCGGTACGCCCCGCCCCCAAACAGCCCGGTAATGGCCGTCTTCAGCAGCCAACCCGCAAAAATGCTGAACCAGATGAGATTGCCGATGCTGAGCTGGCAAAAAATAATCCCCACCGGATGTATCGGCCAGGATGGAAAACGCGAACACACCCACAACAACCCGCCGGCAATCGTCGCCCCAACTCCTTGATGCCATCGCTTGATCGTGAAGAAATCGAAGGTCGCCCGATCCGCCCGCACCCAATCGTTGAGCCGGCTCGCGTCCGTTTTGGCCTCCGTCGTGATGTCCGCGCTGTAGTAGCCCATGTTCAGATGCACCGCGCCGCACACCACGAACCCCAGCACCAACACCACCAACCCGGCCAAGAGCAGCCGGGAATGATTCGCGGCGGACGCCTTTCGATCCATCCCCAACGAGAGCGTGGTGATCACCGCCGCGCTCATCGCCGACGCCCGCGTCAACAAAACGTGAAATACCCCCGTGAAATAGAGAATCACGGGCGATTGCCACGAGAGCGGAAACAGCGCGGTCAGTTGGCCCACGCTCATCTGACCGACCCACAACACCGGTATCCCCGTCTCCGCGATGATGCGCGCCATCAACAACGTCACCACCGCGCAGCCGAACATGGCCAGCAGACTCCACCACAACGAACACCCCGCCCAATACAACCAACAAACGATCCCGGCACACCCGCCAGCAAACATCCACCCCGCCAGCCCATCCCGGCGGCTTTCCGCTCCCTCACCGGCCCGGCCGAGCATCGCGCGGCCGACCTGCGCCCAATGCGTCCGCCCCAACCACAACACCCACGCCGCAATCGCCAGCAACGCGCCAAACGACTGGTCGGCCGCCTGGCCCTCATTGAACGCCGGCACGAACGCCCGGCCCGCCATCACATACAACGCATACCCCACCACCCACCCCCACACTGAAATCGCATACCGGTTCGGAATGAAATACGCCACGCCGATCAGCGCGAAAAAGATGGATTGCCGCTTCAGCGCAATGGTGGTGTGCCGAAAAATGCTGTCCGTGAAATATGCCTCCAGGTTCCACGACAAAGGAAATTCGGGGAACGCCCCGGTGAACGCGCTCAACCCGCGCGTGGCGTGGATGATGAACACCACGATGGCCGCAATCCAAAAGCCCCGGCTTCGGAATACCGACGGCAACAAACCTTTTGACTGGTTGTCGGGATCGCCGATGAGCGCGTGATAGACGTTCAACAGCGGAAACGGCAACCGTTCCCGGTCCCGCCACTGCGGATACACCATACCCCCCAGCCCAATCATCATCGTCCACAGCGCGACGATCAACAGCCCCCACGCCGTCATGGGCCAGATCCACGCCGACCACGGAATCGTCGCGCCTTCGGCCAATTCATCCAGAAACTGGTCCGAGACCGGCGTCTCATGCGTCTGCACGCTCCCATCCGCCCCGCGCGCCGGCAACGGATCGGGGAACAAGGCCTGCCGGAACCCAGCCTCCGCGGCGATGCGCGCCGTCGTCGGATTCTGATTCATGCCCTGATTCGATTGCGCAACGAATCGGGGAAACATCCGCATCAAGCCGTTACTGGGCAGCACCGCCGCAAACAACATCAGGCTCGCAATCAACGCCACCTGCCGCCGTTGCAGCACCCAAGCCGGCCGGAGCACATGCAACAACGGATTCACCACCAACACCAGCAGCAATAGAAACGCGATGGCAATCTCTGGAAGAAACGTGTCGGACAAGTAGGTATTCTTGAGCCAGAAATTATTATAGGGCACCGCCACCCAGACAATGGCGCTTCCGAGCAAGGCCACCGTCACCGCCGCCGCCACGCGCCGAGCCGACAGTATTTGATTTGTCGCTTGATCCATGTACGCTTGAAACTATCGACGCTGGTCAGGATGACCAACAGCCGTGATTGGGTTTTATTATTATGGAACGATTCCCGCAGGGATACTCCTGAATTACGACATTAGAGTTCCGTAATGGCGACACACACTCATGCCGGCTCAAAACGTTTCAAGAGTGACACTCTCCAGCCGCTACACTTGAAGTTGTTTTTCAAGAATGAAGTTGAGTTCATGCCATTCCGTTCAATCGTTGTTCATTGGCGCAGACATTACAGTCGCAACCGGTCGGGGTATCCACTTGCCTAACATGGGGTCGTGTCATATGTGTTAAGAACATTTGAGCTTTCACCACTCTCTCAAGCGATTCGCAGCGGTTGCGACGTTAACTCTGTTTGAAGCGGTCCGGCAACCATTTCTGCTGCTGTTGACAGTGAGCTGCTTGGTGTTCATAGCCCTGATGCCGGCCTTGTTGATGCACACCATGGGGCAGGCCCAACAGGTCGTCCAAGACAGCGCGCTGGCGTTGCATTTCGTCGCCGGTCTGGTGCTGGCTGGTTACACGGCCAGCTTCGCCCTGGGGAAGGAAATCCAAAGAGGCACTTTGGCGGTGGTCTTGGTGAAGCCCATCAGTCGTGAACTGTATTTTCTCGCCAAGTTTGCCGGCGTGGTCTTGGTGCTCAGTCTCTTCGACGCGGTCATCGCACTTGGGACGTTGCTCAGTTCCCAAGCCAGCCACGAGGCCTATCAGGTGGATTGGATGGTCGCCGGTGGAACAATCACGGCGATTGCCGTTGCGTTGGGTGTCGCGGCGGCACTGAATATTCTCACGCGTTGGCATTTCGTCTCCACCGCGCTCGTTCTGCTCATTCCCCTAATTTTCATAATGTTGTGGCTGGCCACCGGTCGCGAAGGTTTTTCTTGGCGTGTCCTGCCTTCATCGGCGCTCGTTTCGCTGGCGACCATCGTGTTGGCGGGAATCGCCTTGGCGCTGACAAGCCGGCTTGACCTCGTGCCCACCCTGGCTATTTGCACCGTCGTCTTTCTGGCCGGATTGATCACCGATTACCTCCTCGGACGACATGCGCCAACGAACATCCTCGCCGCGTTCTTCTATAATCTCCTGCCGAACTGGCAGCATTTTTGGACGGCGGACGCGCTCGCGGGCGAGGGGACCGTGCCATGGGCGTATGTCCGGCAAGTCACGGGCTATGCTATGTTCTATTTGCTTGGGGTGCTGAGTTTGGGCATGCTCCTGTTCCGCAACGTCGAGACCAAAGCCTGATGGACAAACGCAACGAACGAATCGCCCTGCTGGCGGCGCTGCTGGCCGTGGCGTGGCTGGTCGTGGACGCCGTGCTCGCCCGCGCGACGCATCTCCGTGTCTTGCCGGCGTTGCTCGCTTATCCCGCTCTGGCATTGGCCGTGTCCTTGCTGGTTCTCATCCGTGAACGCCTCGCCCGCCGCGCCGAAGAAGAAAAACAAGAAGCCGCCTTGCTGGAACGCGAACGAACCAGCGCTTCGATCTTCGACCGGGAAACCGCGCCCGAACTGTTCACCGTCGCCCGCACGCGGCAACAATTCGAGCGGTTCTTCGTCCCCGCCATCGCCCTTCTATTGGCCATGGGTTTGGCCGCCGTGACTTGGTGGCTCTACCGGCATCTGAACTTGCCGGCCACCCCACCGGCTCACCGCCTGATGACGTTGGCGGCGTTGGGCGGACAGGCATTCACCATGTTCCTGCTCAGCCGGTATCTGCTCGGACTGGGAAGACTGCTGCGCGGGGCCGGTATCGCGTTGGGCGTGGCGTGCATCGCGTCGTTGATGGCCGGTGCGGCAACGTTGGCCGGCGAGGCTGGATTCCCGGCCGCGGACCGTTGGGCGGCCGTCATCCTCACCGGCTTCCTCGTGGTTTTGGCGGCGGAAAACCTCCTCAACTTCATCGCCGAACTTTACCGGCCCCGACGCGGCGAACCTTGCCGGTCGTATGAAAGTCGGCTGGGCGAGCTGCTCATCGCCCCCGGCGCTTGGGCGCGCAACGTCGCCGGGGCGCTCGATTATCAATTCGGCTTCAAAGTCTCCGAGACGTGGTTGTTCCGGTTCCTCGAAGGCGCGTTGTTGCCGCTGGTCATCTTCCAGATCGTCGCGCTCTATCTGCTTTCCTGCCTCGTGTTCCTCGGCCCCGACGAACGCGGTATCCTCGAACGCTTCGGCAAGCCGGTCACGCACCTCGACAGCGGGTTTCACCTGAAAGCCCCGTGGCCGTTCGAGGTCGTGCAACGCTTCCCAGCCAAGCGCGTCCTCAATTTTCGCATCGGCCAACCCCAAAGCACCGGCGTCGAGCCAGCCGTCATTCAGTGGAATATCCCGCACGCCGAAGGCGAAGACCAATTTCTCGTCGCCGCCCCGCGCGTCGGCGAGGGCAGCGTGCCGGTCAACCTCGTCGCTTTCAATATCCCGGTCGAATATCAAATCACCAACGTGATGGCGTTCGCGTACCACAACGCCGATGCCGGTCGCCTGATCGAGCAAATCGCTTACCGGAGCCTCACGTTCGAAGCCGCCACGCACGACCTGTTTGAGATCATGGGTCCCGGCCAAGCCCGCATCGCCGAGTCGCTCCGCCAACGCATCCAAGCCGAAGCCGACCGCCGGCAACTCGGCGTTCACATCGTGTTCGTGGGCCTCCAAGGCGTGCATCCGCCGACGCAAGTCGCCGAGGCGTTTCAATCCGTCATCGGTGCGCTCGAACAAAAGGAAGCCACCGTGCTCGCCGCCCGCGCCCAAGCCGGCAAGACCGTGACGCTGGCCGGCGCCGAGGCGTCGAAGGCGAATCTTGAAGCGACCGCTTACCGGACCCAGCGCGCGGAGATTTCCGCCGCCGAGGCCAAGCGGTTTCTCATCCAAGCCGAGACCGCCAAGAAATCGCCGCAAGTTTTCCGCACCAGCCTGTATCTCGACACGGTGGCGCGGGCGTTGACCGATACGCGGAAGTTTATCGTGCCGGCCTCGGCGTCGAATGAAGTCTATCAACTGAACTTTGAAGAGAAACTGCGCCCCGAGTTGTTCGATCTGGGTGCGAAGAAATGACGAATGACGAAATCCGAATGACGAAAGAATGTCCAATGACGAAGCCGAAATTTGACCTCGAAGAACGCACGGCTGTTTTTGGCGAGGCAATCATTGGTTTTTGCAGGAGCGTGCCTAGCACGCCGGTTACGCTACCATTGGTGAGTCAGTTAGTGCGGTCGGGAACCAGCGTCGGGGCCAACTACGTGGAAGCGGATGACGCACACTCGAAGAAAGATTTTCTGCATAAAATCAGCATCTGCAAACGCGAGGCGCGCGAAACGAAACACTGGCTCCGTATGATTGCCACCGCCGAACCATCCCACAAAGAAACCGCGCGCAAACTCTGGCAAGAAGCCAAAGAATTGCATCTGATCTTCGCCGCGATCATGCGCAACGGAAGGAGCGCCGACTGATGCCATCCATTCGTCATTTCCGCCCTCGTCATTCTTTCGTCATTGGTCATTCGTCATTCGTCATTTCCACGGAGGTTATCCGATGAAACGAAACACGTTGCTTTTAACCGTCGGCCTGCTGGTGGCCGTGATGTTTGTGCTGCTCCAAGTGCTGTTCACGGTGCGCGAAGGCGAGGCCGTCGTTGTCACCACATTCGGCAAGCCGGTGCGCGAACTCACCGCGGCCGGGCTGTACACGCGCTGGCCGTGGCCGGTGCAACGGATTTACCGGTTCGATAACCGGACGCATACGCTCGAAGGGGCGTTTGAAGAAACTTTGACCCGCGACGGCAAGAACATCCTCGTCGCCGTCTATGCCGGCTGGCGGATTCAGCAGCCGATTCAATTTCTCGAACGCGTCGGCACGGTCGAACAAGCCGAGCGCAATCTCGACGGCCTGCTGCGCAGTCAGAAAAACGCCGTGCTCGGCCAGTTTCCCTTTGCCGGCTTGATCAACACCAACGCCGCCGCCGTGCAGTTCGAGGCCATCGAACAGCAGATGCTGGCGGCAGTCCAACCGGAGGCGGTGAGCCGGTATGGCGTCGAGGTGCAGTTCCTCGGCGTCCGCAAAATTGGGTTGCCGGAATCCATCACGGAAAAGGTGTTCGCCCGGATGCGCGCCGAACGCGAGGAGATTGCCGAGCGTTACCGGTCCGAGGGCGAAGGGGAAGCGATCAAGTTGCGCGCCGAAGCCGACAGCACCCGCAATCAACTCCTCGCCAGAGCGGAAGCCGAGGCCAAAGGCATCCGCGCCGAGGGCGATGCGAAGGCGGCGGAATCGTATCAGGTGTTCGAGAAGAACCCCGAGCTGGCGATGTTCCTCCGGAAATTGGAAGTCCTCGAATTGACGTTGAAGACCAAATCCACCGTCGTGTTGAGCAGCGAAACCGAACCGTTCGACCTGCTCCAAGGCGACAAGGCGCTCCCAAAAAAATAATGACTCAGACCACACACAACGATACCGGCCAAGCCGCCCTCACCGGCGCGCTGACGACGAGTTTCCGCGCGTTACGCTGGGTGATGGTCGGCGTCGTGGTCGCGTACCTGTTCTCCGGCGTCTTCATCGTCGGCCAACACGAACGCGCCTACGTTCTCGTGTTCGGCAAGATTGCCGGCATGGGTGCGGACCGGTTGAAAGGTCCCGGCCTGCATTGGACGTGGCCCAAGCCGGTCGCGGAAATCGTCCGCATCCCGACCGAGCGGGTGCAAGCCGTGGAAACCGGCACGTTCATGCCTCGTGAGAACTCGGGCGCCGCGACGTTGCAGCCCGGTGCCGATGGTTACACCCTGACCGGCGACGCCAACCTGATCCACGCCAAATGGGCCGTCCGTTACACGGTCGTGGATTTGGAAACGTATAGTTTCCGGCTGAGAGACCCGTCCGCCATTCTCCAGCGCGAGCTTGACCACGCCATCGTCAAATGCACGGCGCGGTTCCCCGTGGATCAAGCGTTGCGGACCGAGATCGAGGCGTTGCGCGACGCGGTGGATGGTGAGTTGCGCCGCCGGGTGGATGCGCTGGGGCTTGGGGTGCGGATTGAGCGTGTGGACGTGCTCGCCCTGTTGCCGCCCCGGCAAGTCGCCGCCGCGTTCAGCGCGGTCATCGAGGCGGAGCAGGAACGCAGCGGCAAGATCAGCGCGGCGCGCGCGCTCGCCACGCGCACGTTGAACGAAGCGCAAGGCGAAGCCGCCCGGCTTATCGCCGAAGGCGAAGCCTACAAACGCCGCGTCGTGGCCGAGGTTGGCGCAAGCGCGGATTACTTCACCAAAGTTTACGAGCAATACCAGAAAAACCCCGACATCATCGCGCGGACGCTGCTCCAAGACACGCTCCGCCGCACGCTCAGCAACGTGGACCAGAAGTTCCTCATCCACCGAAACGAGCACGGCCAGCAAGAACTGCGGCTGCTGCTCACACCAGAACCGAAACCGATCGGAGGGGCGGAGTGAGGGAAGAATGGAAGGATGGACAGGTGGGAGATGGGAGGGATGGAATAATGGAGGAAACGATGGATGGAAGGATGGAAGGGTGGATGAGTCCCCGACGGAACATCAATCGTGGATACCGGCAACTTGTTGTTTGGCAGGATGCGATTGAATACTACGTCCTCACCTGCGACATCTTCCGCTCGTTTCCCTACGAATTACGACGCATCGCCGCCAACCAGATGGCCGCTGCCGATTCCATCCATCGCAACATCGCGGAAGGCTACTGCCGGCGCACCTTGAAAGAATATCTCCAGCACCTCAACATTGCGCTCGGTTCCGCCGGCGAAACCGTTTCCGGCCTCCACGCCTATCGCCGCAGCAACCAGATCACCCCGGACCAATTCGAAAAATGCGATGCCATTGCCTATACGATGGAGAATGGTCTCAAGAGGCTCATCGAATCACTCCAGCACAAACTGGAAGAGGGTGATTGGAACGAAAGTTTCATCGTCCGCGAATCCAATGCCGCCTACGAAGTCCCTCAATCTTCCACCCTTTCCCCCATCCATCCTTCCACTCATCCAACCATCCACTCTTCCGCCGCCTATGCAAACCCGTAGCCACGCTCATCAGCACGACGACGCCTGCTGCGACCACGAGGTTGCGCCGCGACTGTTTTTGTGGATTTGCATCGGCACGGCGTTTGTCATCAACTCCTACCTCGCCGACTGGATTTACCGGGGCAACATCCCCGTCGGCGACGTCAGCGCCGCCATCGGCGCGGTGATTTTGATGATGCCAATCCTGCGCACCGCGTGGCGCGACTTGCTCCGCGGTGAGATCCGCATGAACGAACTCGTCGCGCTCGCCGTCCTCGCCGCGTTCGTTCAAGGCGATTTCCGCACGGCCGGTGTCGTCGCGTTCTTCATGCTCATCTCGGTCGTCATCGAAACCCGCACCGCCGAGGGCGCGCACGCCGCCATCGAAGGGCTGATCCGCCTCACGCCGACGAACGCCCGCCGTCTCACAGCCACCGGCGAGGAAACCGTACCGGCCGACCAACTCCGTCCCGGCGACCGCGTCCGCATCCTACCCGGCGACAACGTTGCCGCCGACGGCCAAATCCTCACCGGCCGCACCACGCTCAACGAATCCACCATCACCGGCGAGTCCGTCCCGCGCGACAAAGGCCCGCGAGACGATGTCTTTGCCGGCACCCAAAACCTCACCGGCGCGCTCGAAATCACGGTCAGCCGCGTCGGCGCGGACACGACATTGGGGCGCGTCCGCGAATTGATTCTGGCCGCCGAAGGCACCCGACTGCCCATCATGCGGATCATTGACCGTTACATGGGCTACTACACACCGGCCGTACTGATGATCGCCGGTCTCGTCTGGTTCTTTACCGGCGAATGGAACCGGGTCATCGCATTGCTCGTGACCGCCTGCCCGTGCGCGCTCATTCTCGCCACGCCCAGCGCGATGGTCGCCGCGTTGTCCGCTGCCGCGCGGCTCGGCATCCTCGTCAAAGATGTCGCCGACCTCGAAGCCGCCGCGCGTCTCACAGCGTTCGTGTTCGACAAGACCGGCACCCTCACCACCGGCGAACTCGGCGTCACGCGGCTCGCACCCGCCGACGGCGTGAAACCGAGCGAACTGCTCTTTGCCGCCGGCAGCGCCGAACAATTCAGCAAACATCCGGCCGCGTTGGCGTTGGTCGCGCTGGCCAAAGAGACCGGCCTCGCGCTCGTCGAGCCGCAAGATTTCCGCGAAGAACCCGGCCAAGGACTCACCGCCACCGTGGCCGGCAACCGCATCGTCACCGGCCGCGCGGCGTGGTTGAAAACCAATGGCATCACCGTCGCGGACGTGGACGCCGAGGGCGCGAGTGTGATTTTTGTGGCGCAGAACGGCCGGTTACTCGGCTGGATCGGGTTGCAGGATCAAGTCCGCGCCGATGCCGCTCCGGCATTGAAAGAGTTGGCCGAACTCAGCATCAAGCGCCTCGCCATGGTGACCGGTGACCGCGCCCCGGTGGCCGCGCGCGTGGCGAATGAGATCGGTTGCCGGGAATTCCAAGCCGAATGTCTGCCGCAGCAAAAAGTGGATTTTGTCAACGCGGTCAAACGGGACGGCTACCGGGTGGCCGTGGTCGGCGACGGCGTCAACGACGCGCCCGCGCTCGCCGCCGGCGATACCGGCATCGCGATGGGCGCGGCGGGCAGCGACGTGGCAATTCACAGCGCGACCATCGCGCTGATGAGCAACGATCTGCGCCGGTTACCGTTCCTCGTGAAGCTGTCGCGGGGCGCGCGCGGGGTCATCCACCAGAACCTCAGCGTCGCGGGGCTGTTCATCTTTGGCGGTCTGACGCTGGCCGGTCTCGGTCTGCTCAATCCCATCGTCGCCGCCGTCCTTCACAACGTGGGCGCGATCATCGTCGTGTTCAACAGCGCCCGCCTGATCCGCGCCGGTGAGGAACTGACACAACCGACACAGTTGCCGCCGAAGGAGGAGGGTGTTAGCTTTTCGCCATGAGCAAACTCATGATCCCGGAAGTGGAAAGGCTGTCGGTCGCCGACAAGTTGCAGTTGATTGACCAACTCTGGTCGGACGTGGCCGCGCATGCGGATGAGATTCCCGTCCCCGAATGGCATCGGCGCATCCTCGCGGAGCGGCATCAGGAGTTTCTGAAGAATCCCGAAGCGGGCGAACCGTGGGAGGTCGTCAGGGACCGGATCCGCCGGCAGCTATGAGCCGGCGCATCGTGATCCGCTCAAACGCGGAGCAGGATATTCGGAACGGGTGTCAGTGGTATGCGCGACAAGGAGTGGGTTTGGAATTGCGTTTTTTGGAGGCATTGGACGAGGCATTGCGGCAGGTGGCAGCATTCCCCGAGTCGGTTCCGCAAGTGGATGCCGTGCATCGGCGTGTTTTGTTGCGCACCTTTCCCTACGGTGTCTATTACCAGCTTCATCAAGAGCGCATCGTTGTGAAAGCCATTCTCCATCTGGCGCGGGAACCTGCCACAATTGAGGAGCGACTGGATGAATGATCCGATCATCGAAGCGGCGCATCTCACCAAAGTCTTCACCGATTTTTGGCGGCGGCCGAAAGTCCGGGCGGTCAACGACGTTTCTTTTGAAGTGCGCGCCGGTGAGGTCTTCGGGTTGCTCGGCCCGAACGGGTCCGGCAAGAGCACCACGATCAAGATGATCCTCGGGCTGTTGCATCCGACCCGCGGCCAACTGCGCGTGCTCGGCCGTTCGCCGCGCGATGTCCAGACCAAGAAACGCATCGGTTACTTGCCGGAAGAAACCTACAGTTATCCGTATCTGACTTCGCGGGAGACGCTGACGTTTTACGGGATGTTGTTCGACTTGCCGGCCGGCGAACGCCGGGAGCGCACGGCGCAGTTGCTCGATATGATCGGCCTCCGCCACGCGCACAGCCGGCAAGTCGGCGAATTTTCCAAAGGTATGGCGCGCCGCATCGGCCTCGCGCAGGCACTCATCAACGATCCGGACCTCGTCATCCTCGACGAGCCGACCTCCGGCCTCGACCCCATCGGTTGCCGGCAGGTGAAGGACTTGATCAAGGCGCTCGCGGCGCGCGGCAAGACGGTGATACTGTCATCGCATCTGCTTGCCGATGTGGAGGACGTGTGCGACCGGGTGGCGATTCTTTACAACGGCAAGATTCAGGCGCAGGGCACGATCAACGAGTTGCTCGAACAGAAGTCGCAATACCGGCTGGCGTTGCCGGAGTTGCCGGCGGAGTCGCTGCAGCGTATCCTCGCGGCGGCTCGCGCGGAACTCGGCAGCGAACCGACGCTGGAACATCCCCGGCGCGATTTGGAGGCGTTCTTCCTCGACATCGTCGCCCAAGCCCGGCAAACCACGACTGAAGCCAGCGGCGTCGGCCCCGCCACGGGTGTCGCGCAGTATCTGACCGCCGACGAAAAGTTGCAGCAGCTCGTCGAACCGCCAAAGTAGGCAATGAACTGGGCGAATCGCAACCGCATGATTGTAGGGCGGGCACGCCTGTCGTTTAGGCTGCCCGCCGTTGGCTCGAACGCGCGGCCCGCACCCCAAACGACGGGGATGCGCGCCCTACAAGAGCCGGCATCGCAATGAGCAGTGTTTTCGCCATTGCCGGGATCGCGGTGCGCAACGCGGTGCGGTCGCGCGTGGTCGTGGTGTTGCTGGGTTTGTTGCTGGTGGCGGTCGTGGCGTTGCCGCTGACGATCAAGGATGACGGCACGTTGGTCAGCCGGGTGCAGGTGCTGTTGCGGTACACGCTCGGAGCGGTCACGATCATTCTCTCGGTCTCCACGCTCTGGGCCGGTTGCGCGGCTGTGGCGACGGAAGTGCAGGACCGGCAAATCCAGCTCATCGTCACCAAGCCGGTGCGTCCGTGCGAGCTTTGGCTCGGCAAATGGCTCGGGTTGATGACGCTCAACGCCCTGCTGCTTGCCGTGGCCGGCGGGGTGACGTACGGATTGATGTCCTGGAATCTGCGGTCGGAGCGCGGCAACCCGCAATTGCAAGAGGAAATCTTGGTCGCGCGTCGGGCGGTTTGTCCGGAATCTGTCCCGGTAACCGACCAGGCGCGACAAGCATTCGCCGCGCAGAAGGTTTCGGATGAGACGATCCGCGAGTTCTTGCGCCAACGCGCGCACACGGTTCCGCCCGGTATGGCGACGCGGCTGACGTTTCGTCTCCCGAAGTGGCCGTCCGCAGGCCGTCCGTTGATTCTGCGATACAAGTTTGCGTCGTCGCTGACGGACAAGAATCCGGTCGCTTGTGTTTTCGTGGCCGGTGCCGTGGACCGGGCAGACCGCTGGTACCGGCAAGAATACACGGCGCCGGGCGGCCTGCATTCGGTCGCCATCCCGAGCGCGATGGTCGCGGCGGATGGGACATTGACGCTGGAAATTGCCAACATCAACCCGCTGCCCCTGACGATGGTGTTCGATCCGAACGGCGGGTTGGAGTTGCTGATCTACGAGGGCGGATTTGCCGGCAACTTCATCCGCGCGCTGGCCGTGGTGTGGTGCGGGCTGGGATTTTTGGCAGCGTTGGGGGTGACGCTGGGCAGTTTGTTCTCGCTGCCGGTGGCGGCGCTCGGGGCCGGGTATGGGGTGTTGCTGACGAACATCGGTTCGTATCTCCAACACCTGACCGGCCAGGAATCATGGCTGCGCGGCATGTATGTGGTGATGTATTGGGTGAGCAAACCGTTTCAGATGCCCGATCCGCTG
>CAZEQV010000041.1:0-16916 GCA_964514435.1 uncultured Verrucomicrobiota bacterium | reverse complement strand
CGAGCGAAACAGATTCTTGAAACCTTTTTCCGTTGCGGCGCGCTCAAGGGACCGAGCGGCGGAATCGTACCGGCCGCGCTGGTATTCTTCCCTGCCGGCTTGGTCGGCTTGCCGGGCCTGCTGACGCAAGTCGCTCACGGGCGCCGGTGCCGGTGCGCTGGCGCAGCCGGCAAGAAACAAGCAGATCAGCGGAATCGTGCGTTTCATTTTCCGCCTCCCGGCAAGGGGACAATTCTTGGCTGCAAGGGGAGTTGCGACGGGGGCGGCTCATCCGCCGGGAAAGCGCTCTTGAGGATCCAATGTCGTTTCAGTCCCTGCATCATGTCGTCGGTCTCCACGACCAGATCGGATATTTCGGAGAGGATGCGATCGTTTTGTTGGACTTGTATGTGGAGGTTGCTGGTGATGGCGGCCAGGTTCAGAAGCGTCTCGTTGAGGCTGGCGCTGAGTATGGTGATTTGCCGGTTGACGTTGGTGACGGTGGTATTCGCCGAACCGATGGTGGCGGTGATCTGGGAGTTGATGTTGGTGGGAATGATCCACTCGCCCAGTGAGCCGGCAGGGTTGGCCAGATTGGCGGTGATGGCGGTGATGTTGGTGACGAGCGGTTGAGCTTGGACAAGCAGCAGATTGGCGTTGGAGGTGATGCCGGCCACGTTGTTCAAGGTGGCGGCAAGCTGGTTGGTCAGTCCAAGGATGTTGGGCAACGCCGCTTCCACTTGTGCCACCAGTTTCTCGGCGCGCTCGGTCAGAGCGGGGTCTTCGCTGGGATTCATAAACACACCCATGGGCGCTTCGATAACGGGAACATACTGCTTCTTGATCAATAGCTTGACGACACGGTTGTTCTCTTCTTTCACGGTGGGCAGACCATCGTAGCCTTTGATGATTTCAATCTTGCGTCTCCCGAGAAGGTCGGCAGCGGAAATCTTCAGTTTGCTGTCGCTCCAGATGTATCCGTAGTAAGGCCGCCGGATTTCAAACCCGACGAACACCGCATAGTAGGAGTCGGGCGGCTGCGCTTCGATGGTGGTGATTTCGCCGACGCTGAATCCCATCATGATGATGGGGTCGCCCACCGACAGCCCTTCGGCGCTCATGACGTACGTGTGGTACTTGGCTTTCTCCACAAACCAGCCTTTGCGGTCGGCTGTCCGGTACAGGTAATAAACAAACCCGGCCAGCAGCAGCAACGTCGCCACGGCCACAAACAGTCCGACGATTTTTTCCACGCGATGCAGCCGGGTTCGCAACTGCGGTGTCAAATCCTGCAAAGGCATATTGTCCTCCGAAATCTCATCGTGCGCCTCGTTCGTCAAGCACGTGAAACCCTTTGTCCGCGATAACTGCGAACTTCATGTCTGTGCCGCGCCAGTCAGCGGCCACGTCTGTCGTGACGACGACAGTCAGCGGCTTGTCCGAGGCGCGCCGTTGTTCATATTGTTCCTGCAAAAAAACCTGCCACCACTCTGACCGCCGCACGGTCAGCCCGGCCAGCGGATTGTCCACCATCAACATATCCTTCGGCACAGCCAAGGCCCGCACCAACGCCGTGCGTTGCTGGATGCGCTCGTTCAGCCGGCTGGGCAGGTCCGTCGCATATTTCATCAAGTCCGCTTGCCGCAGAAGCTCCTCCACGCGCGCCATCGTTTCTTCGTCCGACGCGTCTGTGTGATACTGGAACGCTAACGCGATGTTTTCCGCCACGGTAAGATGCGAAAACAATCGGCCGCCCCGGTCGAACACGTAACCGATCCGGCATCGCCAGCGAACTTGTTCCTGTTCATCCGCCTCGCGCAAATCACGGCCCATGATTCGCAATGTTCCACCAGCCGGTCGGTTCAACCCCGCGGCCGTCGCCAACAACGAAGATTTCCCGATCCCCTGCTCTCCCGACACCACCCAAAACTCACCGGCGCAGATTCTCCACCGCACGTCCCCGACCAACACGGTGTCCGGTGCGGATTCATGCACCACATCCACGCCTTCCATTTCCACCAAGCTGACTGGATTCGCCGCGCTCATACGAACACGTACCCCACGAGAAAAACCGCATCCACCAACAGGCACCCCGCCACCGTGTGCACCACGGCCGTCGTCGTCACTTCCGAGACATCCTCGATGTTCATGGGACGCGCCAGCCCGTGATAACAGTTCACCACGGCGATGATCACGCCAAAGGCCGCAGTCTTGGAGGCCAACAACAGGAAATCCTGCCAGCGCAACGCATCGGCAATCTGCGCCACATACGTGCCCGGCAACAAGGGCACATCCCGCAAGAAAGCGAACAGATACCCGCTCACCAACGCCACCAGAATCAGATACACCGTCAGGCAAAACACCGACACCGCCAACCCCGCCACCCGCGGTACCACCAAGTAATGCACCGGATCAATTCCCAGCGACTCCAACGCTTCCACTTCGCCCAATGCCCGCACCGTGCCCAACTCCACCACCGTGGACGTGCCCGACCGGGCCATCACCAGAAACGCTGCCAACAACGGTCCCAATTCCCGCACCACCACCGTCACCATCACCAGCCCGATGTACTGCTGCGCCCCCACCTTCGTCAGCAACGCCACCGTCTGCCCCACGATCACCAGCCCCAACGCCAGCGCCAGGAAACTCAACATCGGCATCAAACGGGCGCCCGACCGCCAGATTTGTTGAAACATCAGCGGACGAATCACCTGCCGGGAACGTCCAAACTTCGTCAACGTCACCCCCAACATAATCACCGCAAACGCCCCCAAATCGCGCAACGTGACCATCAACCGCAGGAACCGGTGGCCGACTGTGTCCACGTACCGTCGCCGCCACGTTCCTCGTTCGCCAGTAAGAATCTCCGTTCGCATGAGCTTTTCCGAACACCGCACAGTCTTACCGTCGCGACCGGTCAAGACAAGCGCCAAAAGAACCAACCAGAAACTCCAAGAAAAGTGCTTGCATTGTCCGTCCAATCCCCTAATGTGCGCCCGCTCGCAGATAGATGCAGTTGCAGTCAGATTGGTAGATTGTCAGTCAGCCTTCGTGCTCGGTGATAATCAGAAACCCGAATCCCTCGGGAACAGTCGCTGAGACCCTCTCATCGCAGCAGAAGGAAAATAAAATGGCTAACAAGCTATTCGTAGGAAACCTCTCGTTCAACACCACCGAAGGCGATGTGCTCGACCTGTTCAAACAGGCCGGCAATGTCACCGCGTGCGAATTGATCATGGACAAGTTCACCGGCAAGAGCCGTGGATTCGCGTTCGTGACCATGGGCACGCAGGAAGAAGCCAATGCCGCTGTCCAACAGTTCAACGGCAAAGAACTCGATGGTCGCGCGTTGACCGTCAACGAAGCCAAACCCCGTGAAGAACGTCCACGCGGCGACTTCGGCGGCGGCCGTGGCGGTCGTGGCGGCAGCGGCGGCGGAGATCGCGGTGGCCGCAAGTTCGGCGGCAGCCGCTACTAAGCCAACTCGATTTCGAGTGCGGTAATTACAGGAGAAGCGCACCGGCAAACCGGTGCGCTTTCTCTTTCTTCACTTCTTTTCCGACAACGTGATGAGTGTGATCTCCGGCGGCGCACCAACCCGCATCGGCGGCCCCCATGTGCCGGTGCCCCGGCTCACATAGACCGTCGTGTCGCCCTCCGTGAACATCCCGTAGTAAGTTTTGAAAACCCGTCTTACGAAGAAATTAAACGGCCACAACTGTCCCCGGTGCGTGTGCCCGCTCAATTGCAGGTCCACCCCCAGCCGCACCAGTTCCTCCATGCTCGTGGCCGGTGTGTGATAGAGGAAGATGATCGGCTTCTCGGAATCGGTGCCGGCCAATATCTCCGCCAAAGATGGCGCTACCTGACCGGTCACGTGCTGCCCGGCCGGATCATCGCGTCCCACCAACTGCAACCCACCGGCCACCGTCACCCACCGGTTGCGCAACAACACCACACCGGCTGATTCGATGAACCGCTGTGCCTGATCCACACCGGCATAATACTCATGGTTGCCGGTC
This sequence comes from uncultured Verrucomicrobiota bacterium, assembly GCA_964514435.1. Classification (GTDB taxonomy): domain Bacteria; phylum Verrucomicrobiota; class Verrucomicrobiia; order Palsa-1439; family Palsa-1439; genus CAZEQV01. The sequence continues at coordinate 12,915 of CAZEQV010000041.1, read as the reverse complement.
ACAGCGTACACGCCATGCCGGCTGCGCAAACGCCGCAACGGATGCACCATGTCTTCCATGTGCAACGCTTCCGCATCTACCAAATCACCCGTGATGACGATCAAATCAGCGTCCAGTTCGTTCACCTTGTTCACAATGGTTTCCAGCCGGGCGCCCCGCACAATCAATCCCATGTGAACGTCCGAGATTTGCGCGATACGAAACCCGGCAAGCCCAGCCGGCAACCCGCGAATCGGCACGATCAGCCTTGTCACCCCCACCGATCGGGCCTCGAACAATCCGTACCCGGTAATCAACAGCACCACACCGGTCACGATGGCCGACATGAGCGGACCGGCGGGCATGGGTCGCAGCACAGTCACGCGTGCCAAGTCAAACCCCAGCGTCACAAACACAAAATACACGATCATCCCCATCCAAACGGCGCTGATGAAGTTGGCTGCTGAGAGCACCGGTCCGTTCAGGTGCCGCAAACCAAAATGAATGACCGGAAAGGAAAGGAACAGAAGCGCCACCGCCACCTGCAGCAGCCGCAGGGGCATTCCGGTCAGCTTGAGCGGATGCGCCAGCCGCCACCACACATAGAGGTGCGCCGTCCCATAGATCAGCGTGAAGATGGTGATGAACATGATGACGGCCCGCAACGATCTCATGACACCCAACCTGGCGGATTCCGAGCCGCATGACAAGCGTTCACCATCAGCCTTCCCGACGACCTTCATCGGCCTGTCATGGCCCTGACCGGGCTTTTTCGCTTGCAAGGGCTTGCGCATCTGGGAATATCGGCGCGTTTTCGCGGAGCGAGTTTCGCTGTCACCCCTGTTGCCAACATGATTGGAGGATTGAAACCATGTCTGTGGATACCTCGAAGGTTCGAACCGTAGCTGTTGTCGGCCATGCTTCCAGCGGCAAGACTTCCCTGATTGACGCGGCGCTGTTCATGTCCAAAACCGTCCCGACTCACGGGCGCCCCGGCCAGGGCACCAGCGTGGCCGACTGTCTACCGGACGAAATCGAGCGCAAAATCACCATCCACGCCAAATCACTTTATTGCGAGTGGGACAAGCATTCGATCTACCTGCTCGACACGCCCGGATTCTCCGATTTTATCGGGGACGCCATCTCCTCCATCCATGTGGCCGACGCCGCGATTGTGGTGGTGGACGGAGTCAACGGCGTGGAAGTTGGCACGCGGCGGCTATGGCGTTTGTTAGACGAACTGAAAAAGCCGCGCCTGATATTCATCAGCAAACTCGACAAGGAGAAAGCCAACTTCTTTCGCGTATGCGAGCAGATCCGGTCGGTGTTCGGCAAGAACTGCATCCCCTTTGAGATGCCGGTCGGCTCGGAAGCGAGCCTCTCCAAGGTGCTGAATCTGCGGACCACGCCCGAAGCCGAAGTGCCGGCCGAGTTGCGCGATAAATTTCATGCCGCGCACGATGCGCTGGAGGAAGCCGCCGCCGAACAGGACGACAAGTTGCTCGAGGAATTTCTCGGTGGCCAACGATTGACACTGGAGGAAATCACCAACGGATTCCATCACGGCGTGGCGCACGGCAAAATCGTGCCGATCTATTGCGGTTGCGCGGAAAAGGAAATTGGAATGCGCGCCTTGCTCGAAGGCATCGCGGCGCTCATGCCCTCGCCGTTGGACGAAAGCCCGGTTCTGACCGCTGACGGCGAGGAGATCGAAGCCAAACCCGACGCGCCGTTCTGCGGATTTGTGTTCAAAGCGACCATTGACCCGTATGCGGGGCACCTGGCCTATGTGCGCGTCATTTCCGGCACGCTGCGGGCGGACATGGATGTCATCAACGTCACCCGCAACAGCAAGGAGCGCATCCCGCAACTGGCGCGGATGCAGGGCAAGACCTCCAAGATCGTTTCCGAAGCCGGCCCCGGTGAGATCGTGGGGTTGCCCAAACTCAAGAACACTCACATCAACGACACGCTCTGCGACCCATCCCGGCAAGTGAAGATGCCGACCATCAAGTTCCCCAAACCCGTGATGAGTTACGCCGTCCACCCGCACACGGCCAAGGATGAGGAAAAAATCAGCCTCGCCATCAGCCGCTTGCTGGAAGAAGACCCCACCATCCACATGGAACGCAACCCCAATACCCACGAACTCGTGGTGTCCGGCATGGGCGACGTTCATCTCGCCGTGGCGATTGACAACATGAAACGCAAGCTGGGCGTCAACGTTGACCTCAGCACGCCGAAGGTGGACTACAAAGAAACCATCACCGCCCGCGCCGAAGGCCACTACAAACACAAGAAACAATCCGGCGGACGCGGCCAATACGGCGAAGCCTACCTCCGCATCGCCCCCATGGAACGCGGCGCCGGTTTCCAGTTCGTGGACGAAATCGTCGGCGGCGCGATCCCCCGCAACTTCATTCCCGCCGTCGAAAAAGGATGCCTCGAAGCGCTGCAGAGCGGAGTCGTCGCCGGGTTCAACGTCGTGGACATTCAAGCCACGGTGTACGACGGTTCGTTCCACGATGTGGACTCCAATGAAATCAGCTTCAAGATTTCCGGCCTGCACGCGTTCAAGGACGCCATGGCCAAAGCGCGTCCGGTCTTGTTGGAGCCGGTGATGAACGTCTCCGTGTTCGTGCCCGACCAGTTTATGGGCGACATCACCGGCGACCTCAACCACCGACGCGGCCGCATCATGGCCGTCGAAGCTTCCGACGGACTCCAAGTGATCAAGGCACAGGTTCCGCAGGCCGAACTGTTCAAATATGCCAGCGAACTGCGCTCCATGACTGGCGGGCGCGGCAGCTTTGAAATGGAGTTCTCGCACTACGAACAGGTGCCGTCACACGTTGCCCAAAAGGTCATCACCGAAGCGCAGAACAACAAGAAGGCCGAACAAAACCATTGATCGGCCCGGTCAGGTTCCATGTGCGCGCGATTCACGCTCTCCCAGGAGACCGGCAAGATTGTCGGTTGCCTTGTGGGCGTGGAACTTGAACGCCCCTTTGAGATCAAGACCGAACCGCGCTTCAACATCGCGCCAACGCAAAACGTATTGGCTGTCGTCAGCGATCCGTCGCCGCGATTCGAGCTGCTCCGGTGGGGATTGATCCCCTCGTGGGCCAAGGACCCAAAGATCGCCAACAGCCTGATCAATGCCCGCGCGGAAACTCTCGCGGAAAAACCGTCCTTCCGTGTCCCGTTGCGACGGCAACGTTGTCTCGTGCTGGCTGACGGTTTCTTCGAGTGGAAAGTCTTGCCGGGCCAGAAACACAAACAGCCAACTTACATCCGCTTGAAGTCTCGCGAACCGTTTGCCTTCGCGGGTTTGTGGGACAAGTGGACCGCACCGGACGGCCAGACCGTCAAGACCTGCTCGATCATCACCACGGAACCCAATGATTTGATGCGCCCTATTCACAACCGGATGCCGGCCATCTTGGCACCGCCATTTCTTCCCACATGGCTCGCGCCCGGTGAACTGCCAGCGGAGACCGTCCGCTCCTGCCTGCAACCCTACGAGGCCGGCCAGATGGAAGCGTATCCGGTCTCGCCCCTGGTCAACAATCCGCGCGTTGACCGCTCCGAATGTATCCGACGATTCGAACAACCCGACCTGCTTTAGCGCGCCAAGCCGTGTTGGTTTATCGGAGAGTGAATTCGCGGACAGCGGTGTTATGAGCTTTGTTCACAACGTGTCCACGAAGAACGGATCCAGAATATGAGACCATTCATCATTGCCATCATTGCATTGCCATTGACGACAGTTGCGGGCCTTTCAGCCGATTGGGTCGGATACGGCGGCCCCAATGGATCGCGGGTCTATCCACAAGCCAAACCGCCGACTACCTTCGGCAAGAATGATATTGCCTGGACGGTTAAGCTGCCGGACTGGGGACACGGGTCGCCCATCGTGATCGGCGAAAAGGTATTCCTGCTGTGCGAGTTCACCGAGGGCGTCGAACACTATCCGTCGTTGGTGTGCTTGAGCGCGAAGGACGGCAAACTTCTGTGGAAGGCGTTGCTCGATCACACGCCGGTTCTGCCCAACGGAGCGGCCATCAAGAAGGCATGGGAAACCGTCATGACCGACTGGGGCAAACGTCGCGTCCTCATCCAAGCCTACGAAGCATCCGGCAAGTCGGCAGACAAACTACCTGCCATCGAAGCGGCCGGTTACGAGTACGATCCCCGCTGGAATCGTCTCCTTCCCAAGGACAAGAATCATCTGAAATCCGAGTTGGCGTTGATGCGCCAAGGTGGATTCGCGCTGGAAACGTGGCGTCAAAGCCTTGGCAGCGGCAACACCATCAGTTGCGTCGGTCAAGCCCACGCCACGCCTATGTCCGACGGCGAACGGGTGTATGTACAAACGGCGTTTGGCGGGTTCTTCTGTTTCGACTTGGCCGGCAAACTTCTCTGGTGCGCCGCCGTGCCCGGTCAGGCTGGCGAGTACTGTCGCAACGGTCGCTCGCCCATCCTTTACAAGAACCTGTTGCTCTCCGACATCACCAACAAGGTGCGCGCATTCGACAAACTGACCGGCACGTTGCTCTGGTCCGACGACGGTCCCGCCAAGATCGGCGGCGAGGGCGCCAGCACCATCGTCTCGCCCGCCATTCTCACCGTGGCCGGCAAGGACATCCTCTACGCCGCCGGCAACTGCGCGTATCTGCTGCCGGACGGCAAACGCCTGACGGTGGAAGGCTGGAAAGATTACGGAATGCAAACGCTGGTCAAACACGACGAACGCGATGTCGTGTTTTTCTGCGGCTCCGGCGAGCATTGCGGCTGGACCGACAAGGGCGGCGACAACGCGACATACCGGCCACCGGCCGCTGTGCGTTTCCGTCTGGAGGGCGACTCGCTCAACGCGACGGTCCTGTGGAACGGCAAGGACCTCGGTGGCAAGGAGACCGCCGGCGGGAACAGTCCCTGGATGCTCTACCATGCCGGCAAGTTCTATCACGTCAACGGAGCCATTCTGAATGCGTTGACCGGCAAGGTCATCGCGGGCGCCTTCAGCAAGTCCGGTAGCGCAGCCGTGCCCGGCACCCGTCATCTGCTCTGCGCAGCCGGCAACCACGTGTTCGGATTGACTCATCACCGCGGTCGTTCCGGCAAGGACGACGCGGCGCCCGGCAGCGCCTTGATGAGCGTGTTCACGCTCGACGGCCAGAAGGTGGCCGACAATGTCATCCCCGGCATCGAAGGCAAGAACTTCTCCTACGGCTGGACGTTCACCTTCGACCACAACAGCATCTACGTCCGCGGCCTGAACCATTTGATCAAGATCGGGAAATAGACATTCGCGCCAACCTCTGTGCGAAATCGCACAACTTGCGGCTGATGGCGATGTTCTACTCCCCTATCAAGTATGCGGCCCCTGAAACGTCTTCTCCTCTTTGCTTTGATCCTCGTATGGGGCATCGGGTCCGCCTGCATGGGAGACGAGCCGTTGTTGAGCCTGGCTGATTCGGTGCAATCGGCCTCACCGGAGAACGTGCAAATTGACTTCACGTTGCCGGGATTGTTCACCGACAAGAAAGGCGAACCGCGCGATGTGCCGGTGACGTTGATCGGAATCAACGGCTCGTGGACAATTGGAAGTCCATCGCGCTTTGCCGGGTTCACGCTCGCCGCGCTGAACATCCGCGTCACGCGGGAGCAACTCTCCGGCACGATTGTGATCAGCCAAGGCGAAACCCAAACATCGTGCGCGGTTTCGGCGCAGATCATACCGGCCCATCCGAGCGACTTGCCCAACGTGGAAGGCCCGTCCGCCGAGGGACTGCAATTCTGGACGGTGATGGCGCAGGCTCAAGGCGTGGTCGGCAAGGTGCGGGGAACCTGCCGGACCGAGCAGGGCGAGAAGCCATTTGAAGGTTTAATGAGCCTGGTGTTGCGCCCGGGACATTGGAACATGGGAACGTTCGAGAACGGGTTGAATCTGTTCTTCGACATGGGCCGACGCCGCGTGAACTGGAATCATGCGCGCATCGCGCAATGCGAATTCGCCCTAGTCCGCGACCTGAGCCGGCACGCAGGGCTGCGCCTCCGGATCTTCACGGATGAGCCGCGCGGGGACGTGAGCGTCAGCGTGTGGCTGCGCGAGGCGGACGGGAGTTGGTATTACATTAAGGATGCCGTTCCATTGGTGGACAACGAGAACGAAGCCATGTTATTGTTCGCCGATTTCACCGAGGCGGAGTGGGTCGCGCCGGGCAACCACATGGACGAGGACTACGCGCTTGATCTGAAAACGATTTCGCATCTCGGCATCGGAGTCGTCAACCCGCTCGGAGTCGGCCCGGTGAGGTTCACCGTGCGGTCGTTGGACCTGCTGGAGATCGAAAAGACAGAACCGCCACCGGCCCGCTTGACCGTGACCGGTCGGATGCTGTCGGTGAACGGCCACGAGGTGATTCCGTCAGGGATATTCGGCGGATTTGCCGGTCATCTGCCGCAACAGTTTCGCCCCGGTTGCCAACGCGATCTGCAAGTGGTCGGGCTGTCCATGCGGCAGCGTCATCTGCGGTTCAAAGCCGAAGACATTCTCGACGAGGCCGCGCTCTCCGTTGCGTTGCGTGGCGACACGCCGTTCGCAAAACATTGCGCCGAACTGTTGGACGCGGCCAATCCGCCCGACGCCAAGGGCCGTCGCCGCAGCAAGAGTCTGCTCGACCAACTGAATCTGTTGCTCCAGCAGCGCGATCTCACATCGGAGCCGGCCCCCAACGGCACCGCCCTGTGGGAACGCAACCGGCGCGCGTTGGAAGCGGCGTTCCCGGACTTCATCAAAGCCGCGCCCGCCTACGGTCCAACCGAGCAGTTCTATATCGAATGCACGCACGACCGGTACGCTCCGCCCACCCTCGTAACCACCGCCCATTGGCGCGAAGCCATCCACGGACTCGGCGCGAGCATCGCCCGCCGCAGCCGCGAGAACGGTTACGTGGCGCACTTCGAGTTCTGGAACGAGCCGTATCTGAACTGGGCGGAACGAAGCCGGGTCGCTCTTCGCTCGCAATACTATGACACCGACAGCGCCACCAATGGCGGACCGGTCCGCGTCCGTTACAAGATCACCAAACGCGATGAAACCGGCAAACCCGTTGACGAGGAACTCCTGCTCGGACCAGAGATCCCCCATTTCCGCTGGGTTCGCGACGGCGACGGCGGTTGGAAGGTCGTGGATCCGACCGCCTACTCCTACTGGTCCGGCAAGGGACTGGGCTGGGTCTATGATGAAATGCTCGGGGTGATTGGTCCCGCCATCAAGACCAACAATCCCGCCGTGCAACTTGTCGGCGGTTGGGATTTCCGCTGGAACGAAGATCACTGGGCCGCCTGGGACATGCTCTACAAACCCACGATTGACCGCCATATTCAGTGGCTCGACGGCATCAGCGAACATCATTATCAGGGCGACATCGTCGCCATGCCGGCCAGCTATGAGGTGTTGCTCGCCTACACCGTTACCCAACACAACAAATGGCTCTATTGCTACAACACCGAGTGCAACGACCTTGTGGACGCGCCCGCCCGCGGCGCGGTGGACACGCCCGAGAAAGCCAAAGCCGCCAGCAATTACCGCAAGATGACCTACAACCTCCGCGATTGCCTTTACACCGTCGCGCAAACACCCGACAAAGCCCGCGCTCGCACGGTCATCCACAACGATGCCGGCGACACGAACGGATGGACCGCCGTCGGCTACGGTTTGATGACCAACTTGCGCGGCCGACTGGTCGAGACGCAAAGCACCGATCCCCATGTCTGGTGTGTGGCCAGCGTGGACGGCACCGACCCGCTGGCGATGCCGCCACCGGGCACGCCGCCCACGCTCGTGGTCTGCGTGTTCAATGACCACCGGGATTCTCGCAGCATCCAACTCGACCTGACGGCACCGGCAGGCACGGAGCTTGGCAATGGCAAAACCTCGCAAGCCGTGGCCGACATGACCACCTTCGAGTTGCGCCTCGATGAGCAACCCGTCCTGGCCACCGGCACGAATCACAGCGTCACCATTGCCTTGCCGGGGCGTTCGGCGTGGAAAATCGCGCTGCCATTGAACGCCGCACCCAGACCGTCCCCCGACATTGTCCGCACCCAGTTCTTTTCCCCCGACATTCTTCAAACCGTGTCCCGCGGCACGAACTTCGCCACGACCGTTCGCCTCGGCGCGAGAGAACGAGCGCACGCGGAAAGTGCCCGGTTGCGACTGGTGGTGGAGAGCTTGGCCGGGGGCGAAGGGTTCGTGAACGTGGCCGGCCAAGACATCCCGCTGCCTCAAACGCTGACCGCCGACAACATCTGCCGGATTGTCGAGCTGCCGGTCGCGCTGACCAATCTTGCGGACACCGTGCCGGTCGAATTTCGTGTCGCCGACGGCAATCATGCCGGCTACCGCGTGGACATGACCAGCATCGTGTTGTCGCACAAACCGCTGCCGCCACCCATTGTCGCGCAGCCAGCCACACCGTTGGCCGGAACCAAATGGTGGATCATCGCCGCGTTGGTCGTACTGGCCGGCGGTTGGCTCGTTTTCCGGCGACTGGCCGCCCACATCAGATGATCCGCGCCCGTTCCGCCCATTGTGCGGGAGTCGTGCCGGTGTATCTCTTGAAGACCGTGGCAAAATACTGCGACGACTCGAATCCAAGCCGGTACGCCACATCGGTCACCGTGTGGCGCTGGTCGGCCAAGAGCCGTTTGGCTGCCGCTATCTGGCATCGCTGGATGTATTCAGCCGGCGGAATCCCGACTTCGGACTTAAATCGCGCTTTGAGCCGGGAAACCGAAAGATTCGCCCGCTCAGCCAACTGGGAAAGGTTCAGCGGTTGTTCCACCTGTGTTTCCATCACGCGCAGAAGTTGGTTGATGACGGGAGAAACGCAGGAGCGCGGATTTTGCCGGGAACAGGCCAGCACACGCAGAAGGAAATCAGCCAACCGGGTGTGCAGCATGACCGTGCGCAACGGTTGATCGCCAGCCGTCGCCACCTGCAGCACGTCATCGAGAATTCGCGCCAGCACCGGCTCGCCGCCGAAATGCCGGTGGGGAATGGCGGTCAGAGCGTTCACCAACTTTCGCGCATCGTCACCGGTCCAATTGAGAAAGCGGGCGGGACGCGCCGGGATGAAGAATTGGATCCAATACAAAACGCCCTTCTCCTGCGGCGCTTCGCCGGTGCTGTGGGTTTCATCCGGCCAAGTCACAAAAACATCGCCCCCACGCAGGACGCAATCCTGCCGGCCCACCTGGTAGAGTTGAGTGCCCTTGGCGAGGTAGCAGATTTCCATCGCGCCGGCATGGGCGTGGGGCGCCAAACCCCGGTGGGCGCGCGTGTAGTTGTAGCGGCCGACGATGGGCACTTCCCGGATGCCGACGGCGCGCAGGTCGAGCATGACCCGTTCGCGCAGTGGCGGAGCAATGTGCAATACCGTGTTCAATTGCGTACTGCGATATTACATCGAAAGCGTAGCGCAGCAAGACGTGGTAGAGAATCCGTTGTCAAGGGCAACTGACGATGATCACCACCACACTGGCTTCGGAAACCAACAACCATATTCCCAACACAAAACCCGGTCGGGTTATTTCGTGGTACCGCACTCCCCTGCCCAAAGAGGCGTTGCGGGAGCTGCACGAGCGCAGCGATTTTCTGGGCGCGCTACAGACCTTCGGGTATCTGGGAACATTGTTACTGACCGGTGGGCTGACGGTGTGGTCGGCGGGACGCTGGCCGTGGTGGAGCACGGTACTGCTGTTTTTCGGTCATGGGACCTGCTCGGCATTCACGATCAACGCCGTCCACGAACTCGGTCACGGCACGGTGTTCAAGACCCGGTGGCTGAATGGATTCTTTGAAAGCCTGTTCGCGTTCCTGGGGTGGATCAATCACAAGGCGTTTGATGTCAGCCATGTTCGCCACCATCAATACACGCTCCACCAGCCCGACGACCTGGAAGTGGTGTTGCCCTACAAAGTGTTGCTCAAACAATTTCTGCGCACCGGCTTCGTCAATCCGCTGGCTCCCTTCCGTGCCATCCGCGACACGTTCAAACGCGCGTGCGGACGCTTCGAGGGCGTGTGGAGCAACCACTTGTTTCCCGAATCCGATCCCGAAAAGCGTCGCCCGCCGATTCAATGGGCCCGGTTCCTCCTGGCGGGTCACGGCTTGATTCTCATCACCTCCATCACCACGGCCATCTTGGGTCAACCGCGTTGGCTGATGGTTCCGTTGGTGACAAGTTTCTGGCGGCTCACCGGCGATTGGCTGTTGATGCTCTGCAACAACACCCAGCACATCGGTTTGATGGACAGCGTGGCCGATTTTCGTCTGTGCTGCCGGACCATCACGCTGAATCCCGTGCTGCAGTTTCTTTACTGGCACATGAATTACCACATTGAGCATCATATGTACGCCGCCGTGCCCTGTTACCGGCTGGGAAAACTTCACCGGCTCATCCGCCACGACCTTCCCCCAACCCATCGCGGCCTTTTCTCCACTTGGCGGAAGATCGCAGAGATTCAAGAGCGCCAGGAAACTGACCCCGCCTATCAATTCGAGCAGCCCTGCCCGAATCCGGTCAGACGCCCCCAGACCGCTCCTGCCAGTTTGTGATTTGCGCACAACATTGCCGGCCCGGCAGTGTTATTCTTGGAACCATCGTGGGTTCGACTCATCACGAAAGGTTGACGTGGATATGCAAATGAGACCGTGGATGATCATTCTCTTGTCGGCTGCCTTGGGCGGAGCACCGCTGCTGGCCAATGACAAGACTTGGGAGGCGTGGGACGCGATTCAAAAAGAACTCCGCGCCATCGAATCCGAACTCAAGCTTACCGGCGCGGCGATGGAGGCGTACCGGGACGCGATCGCCAGAAAACAGGACGGCGATATCGCGGCCAAACGCCAGACGGTCGAGGCCGCCGAAAAAGCCGTGACCGCTGCCCAGACCGAAGCCGGCCTGGGTGAGTTGTACGCAAAAATGCAGCAGGCGCGCGCGGCGCGGGACGCCAAGGTGGAGACGTTGCTGGCTGACGCGCCCACCTATCACGCGGCGGTGAAACGGCAGGCGGAGTTGCAGCAGCAAATCGCTGACTTGGAAGGCCGCGTCGAAACACTCAAGGCCGGTGAGGTGCTGGAGCTGGCGCGGTTGCAAGCGGAGGAGCAACAACTTTCCAAGCGGCTGTACGGGGCGCGCAAGGCGTGGTGGAAACGGGGCGAGGTCGCGGCCGAGTATGCCGCCGCCGACGCGGCATACAAGGCGTTCGGCGCGCAATCAGGCAAGTCGCCGGCCGTGGCTGCGGCCAACGAGCAGGTGAAAGCCGCTCGCAAGGCGTGGAGCGACGTGGTGGCGGCGGTCGAACTGACCAGCGCGACCGGCAAGGAACTGCTCGCGCGTCAGGCGGAACTGGAAACGAAAGCCGCTGCCGCGAAAGCCAAACTGACGGAGCTGGAGAAACCGTTGCTGGCCGGCCAGACCCACACGATCACGGTCAAACAATTCGACCGCAAAGCCAAGGCCGAGGTGGACAAGAAGATCTCGCTGTGGTTGCCGGCCACGGACTACATTCGCGGCATCATCGTCGCGCATCCGATGATCAGCGGGTTGGCGAGCGCGCATCCGATTCGCATGGAGGCGGCGCGGGCCGGCTTGGGGATGATGGTGTATGACAACTTTGCCAACGACGGCACGGAATCACTCGCCCGGCTCGATGCCATCTTCGAGAGGTTCGCGGCGGAATCCAAGCATCCGGAATTGAAGGGAGCGCCGGTGTTGCTGGGCGGGTTGTCGGCCAGCGTGTTGGGGACGCGCAACGTGGCGTGCGCCGTGCCGGAGCGCGTGTTTGGCATCGTCCACGCCGCCGGCGGCAACATGCAGGAGATGCCCGACAGCGGGGCCGGCATGGTGCAGGTACCGTTCCTCGCGCACAATGGCGAGTTTGAGTGGTGCGGTCCCATCGGCGGCATCCAGCCGGCCTACGGCAACCAGACGCAATGGGTGATGATCCGCGAGCAGATGTTGCGGCTCTGGCGCGACAAACACGAGCACCGGATGAGTTTGATCGTTGTGCCCAACGCCGACCATGGCGCGTGGGATACCGGGTTGACGGCGTTGTTCGTGCGCAAAGCGGCGCAGTACCGGCTGCCGCAAGAGAAGCGCGACGGCACCAAGCCGTCCGTGTGCGCGCCGTTGCCGGTCAACAAGGGCTGGTTGACGGACGCCGACCTCGATCATCCGCGGTTCGAGCCGGCCCCCTATGATTCCTACAAGGGTGACAAAAACCACGCGTTCTGGCATTTCGACGAAGAGATGGCGCGGGCAGTGTTCGAATATCACCGTGGCAAGTTCATCCTGCCGGACCCGACGAAGCAGCATCCCGTGCCGGCCAACTGGCCGGCCAAGAACAAGTAAGGATTACCGATGAGAAGACTGAACATGAGATCAATGGCCAAGACAATTCTGGCCGGACTGATGGCGATGATTTGCAGCGGCATGGTGGCGCAAGCGAAGCCGGCAGGACCGATGCCGGTGTATTACCGTGTCGTGTTGGACCGCGGGGTGACGTATCCCGAGCGGCCGGAAGACGCCCGCGACTTGATGCTCGATCTGGAGCAGATCGGCGACCAATGGGGCGCGGTCTATGGCGTGGCCCGCAACTACAACATGCCGTTCCACAAAGGCGCGGTGTCCGACGCCAAGGTCAGCGGCGACACGATCACGCTGAAAATCGGCATGGACATTCAATCCGACAAATGGATTCCCGGCGGGCAGGGCGTCTATGAGATCGCCCTGAAACGGCAAGCCGACGGCAAGTGGACCGGGCCGTTCACGGGCAAGTTCAAGGACATCCCGGTCAAGGGGCAGGCGACGGCGACCACCTACGCGCCGCAACGGGCCAGCGATTTTCTGCCCATCGCGC
>CAZEQV010000040.1:0-16918 GCA_964514435.1 uncultured Verrucomicrobiota bacterium | reverse complement strand
TGACCGGCCTCGCCGTTCGTTGTTCAAAGAATCGGTGAAATATTCAGGTTAGAGCCTATCCTAAAACATTCGTGCGGTGATAGGTAATGATGGCACAGGCAAAGTGGAGTAGCCCCAAGTAGTTGTCCGCTTGCTTCTCCCATCGAATCAGAATTCGCCGAAACCGATTCAGCCAACTGTGCGTCCGTTCCACCACCCACCGCCGGGCCTTGTGCCGCGCGTTGCGTTTCAGCGCCTGGGCTTCCTCGCCACGACTGCGAATGTGGGCGGTGTAACCAAATTCCTGCGCCAACGCCCGCACTTCGTCGTAATCGCATCCCTTGTCCAGGCATAACCCTTGTGGGTTCTCGGCCCCCGCCACCGGTCGCTCGACCGGAATGCTCTCTAGCGTTTCTTTCACCAGCTTGAAATCGTTGCGGTTGGCACCGGCGACCGCTAGGCCGATCGGCACGCCCTTGGCCTCGGTCAGCAAACTACGCTTCACCCCGTCTTTGGCTCGATTCGTGGGATTGAGGCCGGTTTTTTTCCCCACCCAACGGAGCCTTGGTCATCGCTCCGTCCATCGCCTGACAGCCCTGCGCGTCAACGAGCGCGGCACGGGCAGTGAACAGTTCCCGCCCCGCATGATGCTCGGCTTGGCGATTTATTGTTACGCCACCGGCACGTTCAGTTCGCGCGTTACCGACGCGCCCAACGACAAAGAACAGTTGGTGCCCACCGTGCAGGCCGTGCCGGAGCCGGTGCGCGCGCGCGCACGTGACGGCGGTGTTGGCGGACAACGGATTCTACAGCGCGACGGCGGTCGCAACCGTGGAAGCCAACGGTGGCCCGACCGTGTACGCGGCGGTGGAGAAAACCGGGCATCATCGAAGCGTGAGCGACTTGGAACAACGCGCGGATCCGCCGCCGCCGGTGGCGGAGTCCGACCCGGTGGAGCAGATGCGCTACCGGTTACGCACGAAAGCCGGGCGAGCGCTGTATCGGTTGCGGCAACAGACGGTGGAACCGGTGTTTGGGATCATCAAAGAAGCGATGGGATTTCGGCGGTTCTGCTTGCGGGGACAGGCCGGGGTCGACTTGGAATGGACGTTGGTGTGTTTGGCCTACAATCTCCGTCGGTTACACCGACTGAGCGTGGTGGCCGGCTGAGAAAACGCCCTGCCGGCGTTGTCTTTCTGATCTTGGCGAATCAGAAACAGCAATCGCATCTGCCGTTTCCGCCTCCAAACCCTCAGAAGCCGAAAAACTCATCCCTCCAAGTCCGACAGGCTGCTAGTGAACGACGATCCAGCACAATCTGACACTGTTGAGTGCATGAGTGAAGTCACAGGAAAATGTCTGTTGCGTGACGAACCGGGCGTGTGCTAGCTTTGCGGCGTGGAACGCGTGGTGCTTTGTAGGTTGTTATTCCACGACATCAAGCGTGAAGGATATGCGTGACATGAAACAAGACTCGAAGTCCGCGATCGTTAATTCAGCCTTATACCGCGAGTTTCTGGCTGAACGCGAAGAGATATTGCGTCACAAATGGATCGAAAGCGAGAAGGCCGGCTACGACATTGGATTTGAACGCGCCCTGTTGGATTGGATTGTGAAGCACCGGGCCAGCTGGCGAAAGAGCCGCCGCCAGCAGACAGCACCGGCCAGTTCATCGTAACGGGCAGACCGCAAATAGGGAATTTGTGTTGCGCCTTTAATCTGGCACTGCGAGGCCAGAAAGGAGCAGAAATGAATACCGTCATTTCAATCTTGGACTTGCCTCGGCACAAACGTGTCGGGGCTTTTTTTGCATCATGAGAACGGCGACACTTATGGATGCTCAGGCCATCGAGCGGGCGTTGACGCGCATGGCCCATGAGATCGTGGAACATGCTCACGCCGCCGGTGCCCTCGTGTTTTTGGGGATTCGAACCAACGGCGTGCCTCTGGCGCATCGCCTGGCCGGCAAGGTGGCCGGTATCGTTGGGCGGCAGATTCCGGTTGGCGAGATTGATGTGTCCATGCATCGCGATGACCTTGAATTGCGCGAGGCTCCGCCGGTCATGCAGCCGTCGCACATTCCTTTTGACGTGACGGGGCGCACCATTGTCTTGGTGGATGATGTATTGTTTGCGGGCAGAACCATTCGCGCCGCGATGGAAGAGATTGCGTCTTTCGGACGACCCAAACGAATTCAGTTGGCGGTCTTGGTGGATCGAGGCCACCGGGAACTTCCCATCCGCGCCGATTATGTTGGCAAGAACATACCCACGGCCGAGAACGAACGCGTCACGGTCTTGTTGTCGGAGGTCGCCGGCAAAGATGAAGTGATCATTGAGAGGCCATCATGAGTGTTGTGTGGAAGCGGAAAGACCTTACGGGAATCGAGGATCTGAGCGCGGCGGAAATCATGCTTATTCTCGAGACAGCGGCGGCATTCAAACAGGTCGGCAAGCGATCGGTAAAAAAGGTTCCGTCGCTGCGGGGTAAGACGATGGTGAATCTGTTCATCGAACCGTCCACGCGGACGCGTACGAGTTTTGAATTGGCGGCCAAACGGCTGTCGGCCGACGTGATTAACATCGCAACTTCCACTTCCAGCATCTTGAAAGGCGAAACGCTGAAAGACACAGCTTTGAATCTTCAGGCGCTGAACGCGGACATTATAGTGATTCGCCACACAGCAGCCGGAGCGGCGCACTTTTTGGCGCGGCGGCTGAGGTCCTGCGTGATCAATGCCGGCGACGGTGCGCACGAGCATCCGACGCAAGCGTTGCTCGACGCGTTCACCATTTTGGAGAAGAAGGGCAAGATTGACGGTCTCAACATCACGATTCTCGGGGACATTCTTTATTCGCGCGTGGCGCGCTCCAATATCTGGTTGCTCACAAAGCTCGGAGCAAAGGTGACGTTGTCGGGACCGTCCACGCTTGTGCCGTCGGTGTTCGAGAAGATGGGATGCCGGGTCACGCACAAGGTTGAGGAGGCGATTGAAAACGCGGATGTCATCAATTTGCTCCGCATCCAACACGAGCGTCAGCGCAAAACGATGTTTCCCAGCATCGGTGAATACACCACCATGTTCGGATTGAACAAGGAACGATTCGCGCGGGCCAAGCCAACAGCCATGATTATGCATCCCGGTCCCATCAACCGTGGCGTGGAGATTGATAGCGACATCGCGGACTGCGATCGGTCGGTGATTCTGGAGCAGGTGACGAACGGATTGGCTGTGCGAATGGCGGCGCTGTTCTTGTGTGCCGGCGGTCAACGACACGCGGAGGTGGGGAATTGAAACCGCTTTGGATCAAGAATGGCTGGGTGGTGGACCCCGCCAACAAGGTGAATGAAAAGCGCGATGTGTTTGTGCGCGATGGTAAAATCGTAGTCTCGTTGGGAGATGACGGTCACGATGCGCAGGTGGTGAATGCCGCCGGTAAGATTGTCACGCCGGGACTGATTGATCTGCACGTGCATTTGCGCGAACCGGGCCGAAGCGACAAGGAAACAATCGAGACCGGCGCCCTGTGTGCCGCGCGCGGAGGATTCACTTCTGTCGTGTGCATGCCGAACACCACACCCACTGCGGACAATACCGGCACTATCGCGTTTATCCGGCAGCGTGCCGCCGCCGTGTCGTGCGTGAATGTTTTTCCGACGGGTGCGATCTCAAAGGATTTGAAGGGAGAAGAGCTTGCTCCGATAGGATCGTTGAAGCGCGCCGGTGTGGTAGCGATCACCGACGACGGACATTGTGTGCAGAACAATGAATTGATGCGGCGGGCGACGGAGTATGCCAAGATGTTTGATCTGCCGGTGATGGATCACTGCCAAGATTACAACCTCGTGGCGGACGGTGTCGCGCATGAGGGGTATTGGAGCGCGGCGCTGGGTCTGCGGGGTTGGCCATCCATCGGGGAAGACGTCATCGTAGCCCGCAACATCCTGATATCGGAACTGACGGATTGGTATATTCATTGTCAGCATTTGTCCTCGGCGGGTGCAGTTGAGTTGGTGAGAACGGCAAGGAGGCGCGGCGTGAAGATTTCCGCGGAAGCCTGTCCGCATCACTTCACATTGACGGATGAATGTCTGAAGACATATGACACGAACTTCAAAATGAATCCACCGTTGCGCTCCGAACGCGATCGGGAAGCCATCCTGGCCGGCTTGGCCGATGGAACCATCGAATACATAGGCAGCGATCACGCGCCGCATTGTGGTTATGAAAAGGAAGTGGAGTTTGATCAGGCACCGTTTGGGATTATCGGCTTGGAGACAGAACTGGCGCTTTCATTCAATCTGGTGCGGAACAGGATATTGTCACTGGAACGCTTGGTCGAACTGTTCACGATTAATCCTTCGCGGTTACTGCGGCTGAACAAAGGGACGCTGTCAGCGGGGGCAGACGCCGATATTACGATCATAGATGCCGAGAAGGAATGGGTCTATGATGTTCGCAAGACGGCAAGTAAATCGCAAAATAGTCCGTTTGATGGATGGCAGTTGACGGGTAAGGCCGTGGCCACCATTGTCGGCGGGAATATCGTGCATACCGAGATATGAATATGTCTTATGACACTCAGTTGAACGGGATCTTGGCACTTGAGGATGGAACGGTTTTTCACGGTATCGGCTTTGGAGCAAAGACTACTGTTTGTGGAGAGGCGGTCTTCAATACATCAATGACCGGCTACCAAGAGATACTGACCGACCCATCATACAAAGGTCAGATTGTGGCGATGACGTATCCGCAGATCGGAAACTATGGCATCAATAGTTTTGACGTGGAGAGCTGGAGGCCACATGTTCACGGTTTTGTTGTGCGTGAACTTTCACGCATCACATCAAGTTGGAGGTCACAAGATACTCTATCACAATATATTGCGAGCTTTGGAATCCCTGCTGTTTGTGACATTGACACGCGGTTGCTTACCAAAATACTTCGAGTCAAGGGAGCTATGAAGTCTTGTATCTCGACCGAGGGAATTTCTGAGAGTGAAGCAATCGATCGTGCTCGAGACTGGGCCGGCATCATCGGGGTTGATTATGTCCGCGAGGTAACACATCCAAAAACATTCGCTTGGGATCCTGAAGACAAATTGAGTCGTGCGTGGATCATTCAGAAGAAGGATGGCAATGAGATGAGATATTCCGGAGATCTGCCGCCTGCTGATATTCCAATCGTTGCCTTTGATTTTGGGATTAAGTACAACATACTTCGAAGATTGCGACAAACAGGATTTAAGGTTCAGGTTGTACCTGCTACAGCTACGGCAAACGAAGTGATGAGTCACAAACCAAGAGGGATTTTCCTTTCCAACGGCCCCGGAGATCCGGAAGCCCTGGACTATGCGCACACCACTGTGCGGTCATTGCTTGGCCATATTCCAATATTCGGTATTTGTCTAGGGAACCAGATTCTTGGATTTGCCTACGGCTCGAAGACATTTAAACTGAAATTTGGTCATCGTGGTGCAAACCAGCCGGTTCAAGACATGAAGACCGGTAGGATTTCAATAACTTCACAAAATCATGGATTTGCCGTGGACCCAGCAGCCTTGGATAAGTTGGATGTTGAGGTATCGCACATCAATTTGAATGATGGCACTGTAGAAGGTATGCGCCACCGAAAGTTGCCGGTATTCAGCGTTCAGTATCACCCTGAGGCGTCGCCAGGACCGCATGATGCCGCTCCTCTTTTCGGCGAATTCAGGAAGCTCATCTTGGATCACGAGACCGGCAGGAAAAGCTAGGCAGAACCGGTTGTTTTCTTAAGCCAAACTAACAAGACAGCAATGTCCGCAGGAGTGACACCTGCTATTCTGGACGCCTGACCAATTGAGGATGGGCGGTATTTCGAGAGCTTTTGTCGCGATTCGAATCGCAGTGATCCAATTGAGGCATAATCAAGGGAGGGTGGTAGTTGCTTTTCCTCCAGTTTCTTGAATCGAGAAATTTGCTCAACGTCACGAGCAATATATCCTTCGTACTTGATCTGAATTTCAACTTGCTGACGGACTTCTTCTGGCAAAGAAATATCTGCACATGGCAAGCTGTCGTATGTGACCTCCGGCCTTCGCAAGATCTCTGCATATGACAAACTACCATTACGAAGTTGGCCAAGTCTGCTGATTTCTTGCTCAATTTTGGAGCGCTTCTCTTGGAACAAGCTCCACTGTTCCTCGCCAACCAATCCAGCTTCTCTCCCGAATGGGGTCAACCGCAAATCGGCGTTATCTTGTCGTAAGAGTAGCCGGTATTCAGCGCGGGAAGTGAACATCCTGTAAGGTTCGTCCGTGCTTTTCGTGATTAGGTCATCTATAAGCACACCAATGTACCCATCGGCGCGTGTGAGCACCAAATCAGGCTTGTGATGGCATCGAAGCGCCGCGTTCATACCAGCCAACAATCCTTGAGCGCCTGCCTCCTCATATCCTGATGTGCCGTTGATCTGGCCGGCAAGATACAGCCCTTCGACAAGTTTTGACTCAAGGGTCGGTTTCAGCTGATATGGCAGACTATAATCATATTCAACCGCATAGGCGGGGCGCATGATTTCCGCCTCTTCAAGGCCAATAATTGAGTGTATAACATCGATCTGAACGTCTTCCGGCAGGCTTGTGGATGCGCCATTTACATAGTACTCTTCGGTATTTCTTCCTTCTGGCTCAAGGAAGATTTGATGAGTGGATTTCTCGGCGAATTTGACGATCTTGTCTTCAATTGAAGGACAATATCGAGGTCCAACGCCTTCAATTTTGCCGGAGTACAGAGGCGACCTGTTTATATTTGATCGAATGATTGCCCTAGTCTTCTCGGTTGTGGTCGTGATGTAACACTGCAATTGTTCCACGTGGAACTTTGATGGTGTGCGAAAAGAAAAGAAACTGATCTTTTCGTCTCCGGGCTGTGGATGCATTCTCGAGAAATCGATAGTGCGACGGTTTAGTCTAGGAGGGGTACCGGTCTTGAGTCGTCCAAGTTCAAATCCAAGCCTCTTGAGGCTGCCTGACAATGCGTATGCGGCAGGTTCGCCAGCCCTACCGGCTTCAGCGGTTGATTCGCCAATGTGTATTAGACCTCGAAGGAAGGTTCCGGTTGTAACGATCAGGGTATCACATTCGTATCTGACACCCATTTTTGTGATTAATCCAGATACCTTGTCGTTCTTGACAATCAATTCGTTAACCATGGCTTGTTTAACATCAAGGTTTGGCTGCATCTCTACAACGTGCTTCATTCTGAATTGGTACGCTTTCTTATCGCATTGTGCACGCGGTGCCCGTACCGAAGGTCCCTTCTTGGTGTTGAGTAATCTAAACTGAATGCCGGTAAGATCGGTATTGATGCCCATTTCACCTCCAAGGGCATCAATTTCTCTGGCAAGGTGCCCCTTGGCCAATCCGCCTATAGCCGGATTACAGGACATCTGTCCTATCGTGTCCAAGTTGCCAGTTAGTAACAAAGTTTGACAACCCATACGGGCTGCAGCCAAGGCCGCTTCCGTGCCGGCGTGGCCAGCTCCCACAACCACCACATTGTATTTTTTGTGATGTGTAAACACGGAATTACTTCCCGACGCAAAACTGACTGAATATTCGGTTGAGAATGTCCTCGCTTGTGGTTGTCCCAACGATCTCACCCAAAGCTTCAACCCCGATGCGAATCTGTTGACTTATTAGTTCAGTGAAATTGTCTCTTTGAATCTCATGGATCGCCCGATGAAGGGCTTCAATCGCGCGCTGTATTGCAACTGCATGGCGATTGTTTATCACTACAGCGTCAACTGAACTTCCAGCGCAACCACTCCAAACCCGGTCAGCTATGGCTTTCCTTAGTGCTTCAATTCCATCTCCTGTAATTGTTGATGTGGAAATTGTTGAAAAATCATTAAGTGTTTGGATAAGTTTTGAATTTGTTCGCAAGTCGTTTTTGTTCAATGTGATAATTAATCTTGTTTTGTCAAGCATCTGAATCTCTTTGACCTCTGTTGCGGTGAGTCGTTTCGTCAAGTCTACGACGTAAATGATGATGTCACTCTCAATTAGTGTCTTACGACTTTTCTCAACCCCTAATGTCTCAATTTTGCCACGGGTCTTTCGCAATCCTGCTGTGTCAGTAAACCGTATCGGTATGCCATGGATATTTGCCACGTCCTCAACAACATCACGTGTGGTTCCGGCAATCGGCGTGACAATCGAGCGATCGTATCCGAGCAGGACATTCATCAAGCTGGATTTTCCCGTGTTTGGTCTTCCAACAATGGCCACACGAACTCCTTCGCGGAGAATTTTCCCGTGTTTTGCCGTACGCGCCAAGCATTCCAACTTTTCAATGACACCGGCAATCGTGTCTCTGATTCCTTCAATCGTTTCGGTGGCAATATCCTCTTCCGGAAAATCAATGTGCGCCTCTATGTGAACCAGGGCATTGAGAAGTTGGTCGTGAAGCGCAACAATTTTTCGGCTGAGATGACCAGACAATGCTTCGACAGCGGCCGATTGTGCGCGCTGGGTTTGGGCATGAATCAAGTCCATCACAGCCTCAGCTTGTGTCAGGTCCATGCGACCGTTGAGAAAGGCTCGTTTTGTGAACTCACCGGGTTCAGACAAGCGCGCACCGGACTGTAAACAGAGTTCCAAGATTCTTCTGGCTGTGAGGATGCCGCCGTGACAGTTGATCTCCAACATGTCCTCCCGCGTGTACGTGCGCGGGCCCCGCATGACGCTGAACATTACTTCATCCACGATCGCGTTGTCGTTTGCACGAACCTTGCCGAAGTGGATTGTGTGCGAAGGCACTTTCGACGGAACCGCACCCGTGGCGACGATGATTTTGTCGCCGATGTTCAAGCTGCGAGGACCGGAGATTCTGACGATGGCGATTCCCCCCACGCCGATGGGGGTGGAAATTGCGGCGATTGTCTCTTCCATGGATACTCGACCGATGAGCGGAAGTCTATATCAGCCGTCAACTTGATTGCAACGGTTGCGGAGGAATGTCGTCAGCGTCGGCCGAGGAACTGCTCAGTCGTTGGAAAGAATGCGGCGTCCCTCATCGAGGAAAATGCCGCGCAAGTTCATTTTCAATGCTTCGGGGTTGGTGGCGGCAGCCATGGCGTTGTCTTCGGAAATCAGTTTTTCACGAACCAATTTGTAGAGGGCTTGGTTGAATGTTTGCATCCCGTCTTCCGCACCGGTTTCGATGGCGGCGGAAAGTTTTTCCAGGCGATTCTCCTCGATCAACTTTCTAACGATCGGCGTGTTGATCATGATTTCCACGGCTGGCACCACGCCACCGGCCAGTGCCGGCACGAGGCGCTGACAAATGACGGCTTGAACATTCACCGCCATCTGGCGGCGAATCTGGTCGCGTTCATGAGCCGGGAAGAAATCGAGAATGCGTCCGATGGACGAATAGGCATTGGTGGTGTGAAGCGTCGCCAACACCAAGTGCCCGGTGTCAGCAGCTGAGAGCGCAGCCATGAACGACTGGCTGTCGCGCATTTCGCCGACCATGATGATATCAGGATCCTGTCGCATCACGTGGACGAGCGCGCGCTCAAAGCTCAAAGTATCCAGTCCCACTTCGCGTTGTTCGATCACGGAAAGATTGTCCGTGAACATGTATTCGATGGGATCTTCCAATGTGATAATATGACATTTCTGTGTGTTGTTCACATGGCCGATCATCGCTGCGAGTGTGCTGGACTTGCCTGATCCGGTCGCGCCTGTCACCAGCACGATGCCGCGTTCCATGAGCGCAATCTTTCCTATTTGTTCAGGTAAGTGAAGCTCATGAAAACTGGGAATCTGCGATTTGACATGACGCATGGCGAGCGCCAGCAGGCCGCGCTGGTAGAAAACGTTCACCCGAAAACGGCCGAGCGATTCATCCAAGTAGGAGAAATCCACTTCGCGTTCCCGCTCCAAGCGCGCCTCCAAGTGACGTGGTAGAATGGCGCGGACAATTTCCACGACTTGGTCGCGCGTCGGGGGATCCACCTGCACTGGGAACAATTCGCCGGAAATGCGAATCGTGGCGTGATGGTCGGGTTTGACGTGAATGTCGGATGCCCCCATGTTGACCGCGAACTTCAGGAGGCTATGAAGGTATTCCATGTCGGCAGATTACTTCGCGATGGAAATGGCCGAACGATGCGCGGTCACGGGCTTGTCGCTCAGCTCTGCTTCAATGCGCTGCGGCAGGTCCAGAAACAGCAGGCTGACTTGGTACTTCTTGCTCTTGCCGACCGGCTCGCATTCCACGATCACACCGCGACAATCCACGGCTGTTGATTTATCCTTCTTGGCCGGCTTGTTCAACGGCAGCTGCATTTCCACGCCGACTTCTGTCCATTCCGGCATGAACTTGTCTGTCACAAATGTCAACCCCCGCGGACCGAGCTGAAACACATCATCTACGGCAGCAGTCTTGCGATTCTGTTTTGGCTTTATGTCAGAATCAAATACTCCCGAAACATCTCTCTTGGTTGCTCCCATATCTCCCTTTTTATTGGTGGCGCAACGTATCACCCGTTGCCGGACCTGTCAACGTGCGCCAAGTTCACCATTGAATGACACAAGAGGCCCATGTCAGGCCGCTGCCAAAAACGATCAACAAGATTAAATCGCCACGCTGGAACTTGCCGGCCCGCGCCGCTTCGTCCAACGCCACCGCCACAGAGGCCGATGACATATTTCCGTACCGGTCTAGATTCACATAAACCTTTTCCATTGGCGCGCCGAGACGCTCCGCGATCGCCTCCAGAATTCGCACATTCGCCTGATGCGGAATCACACACTTGATATCGTTGATGGTTAGATTGCATTTGCCCAAGGCGTCCTTCGCGGCTGTGTGCATCGCGGTGACCGCCTGCTTGTACACTTCCTTGCCGGACATTTTCAGGAAATGAAGCCGGGCATCAACTGTCTTGTCCGTGGCCGGCATCTTGGCGCCACCTGCCGGCATTAGTAAAATATCAGACTGTGATCCGTCGGCGCCCATGCAAGTGGTGAGGATACCGTGCTCGTCACCGCGGCTGCGCAAAATGGCAGCGCCGGCACCATCGCCAAACAACACACAGGTATTGCGGTCACTCCAATCCACGATGGTGGAAAGTTTCTCCGCACCGATGACCAACACCGTGTTAAAGGTGCCGGACGTAATGAACTGTTGTCCGATCTCCAACCCGTAAAGAAAACCGGAACAAGCCGCTTCCATGTCAAACGCAGCCGCTCGCTTGGCGCCGATCTTGTTCTGTATGAGGCATGCCGTTGCCGGAAAAACCATGTCCGGTGTGATGGTGGCGCAAATGACCAGATCAATTTCTTCCGGTTTCACTGCGGCTTGTTCCATGGCGCGCCGGGCGGCTTCCGCCCCCATGTCCGATGTGCACACGTCGGCGGGAGCAATGCGACGCTCCCGGATGCCGGTGCGTGTGACGATCCATTCGTTGGTGGTGTCCACCGTTTTTTCCAAATCGTAGTTCGTCAGCACCTTGTCGGGCACGCAGGAGCCAGTGCCCACAATGTGAACCGATCTAGGTGGAAGCTTGGATCGGGGACTGCGCAGCGTTGGTTGAGCGGACTTTGTCATTGAATCGCTTGATTTCCTCGACGATGTGATCGTTAAACTGACCTTCGACAAACTCAACGGCCACGCGAATGGCATTGCGCACCGCTTTGGGCGAACTACCCCCGTGCGCCTTGATGCAAATGCCGTTGATACCCAGTAACACCGCGCCGCCGTATTCGTCCGGGTCGGCCCTGCGTTTCACTTCCATGAATGCGCCGCTTGCCAGCAGCCCACCCAACATGCGCCACGGATTCTTCTTGATCTCCGTTTTCAACCAGCCGCTCACCAGCCGCGCGGTGCTTTCGACGCTCTTCAACACCGCATTCCCCACAAACGCGTCGGTGACGATAACATCGGCCACATTCTCAAACAAATCGTGTCCGTCAATGTTGCCCACAAAGTTCAGGTCCGATTGTTTCAGCAGCCGGTGCGCTTCCAGCGTCAGCTCGTTGCCTTTGATGTCTTCCGTGCCGATGGATAACACGGCCACACGGGGATTCTTGTACCCGAGCGCCTGTTTGGAATAGAGGCAACCCATGATGGCATATTGGACCAAATTTGAAGAATGTGGTTCCAGGTTCGCACCGGCATCCATCAATACAAAAACATTTTGAGGAGCCGGTAACAAAACAGCCAATCCCGGCCGGTCCACGCCCTCGAGCGTCCGCAACTTCAAATGCGCCGACGTCAACAACGCGCCCGTGTTACCGGCCGATACAATCGCATCGGCGCGCCCGGCCTTTACCAGTTCGATGGCGCGCGACATGGAACTGTCCTTCTTGCGCCGAACCGCCGATACCGGCGGGTCGTGCATCTCAATCACTTCGCTGGCGTGATGGATTTCAATACGCAGGTCGCGAGGTCCGTGCTTGTTCAATTCCGCGGCAATCCGGCCCTGGTCTCCTACCAGATACATTTGAGAAATGCTCTGCACATGGCGCAACGCCTCAACGGCGCCCGCAACGATGTTATGAGGAGCATGATCGCCCCCCATCGCATCCAAGGCGATTCTCATCGTAATGACCCGATCCGCTACACGCTTACGGAAACGATTTGTTTGCCCTTGTAATACCCGCAAGAAGGACAGATCCGATGCGACCGAACCCGCGCACCGCATTGCGGGCACAGCGAAAGATCCGGTGCCGTGGGGCGATGTGAAGCCTTCTGTGTGCGCAGTCGCATCTTCGATTTACGTCTCTTGGGAACTCCCATGGGAAAATCACTCCGTTACTTGATGTTTATCTGGTCTAGCGCATGCCATCGCAAGTCTCCCGACTGCCGATCACACTGACACGCCCCTTCGTTCAAATCCTTGCCGCACCGAATACAAAGGCCCTTACAGTTCTCGTCACAAAGCACCCGTTGCGGAAGTTCGAGGATAATATCTTCCCGCAGATTCTCGGTCAAGTCCACGAAGTCCTCCCCGGTCAACTCCTTCAACACCACAAACTGCGACACCGCAAGTGGCAAGGAAATATCCTTCAAACACCTGCTGCAACGAGCCTTGGCAACTGTCTCAATGCGGCCGGTGACTAGTAACGAGTGCCCCTGAATCTGCGCCAACACATCATACCGAACATCTTCATCGAACCGAAGATCTGTAGAATCCACTCCCACAATCGAACCCGGCTCAACCCCAGACAGGCTCTCTCCTTCAATCGGAATCCGCTTTACGTTGATCTTCATGGCACCCCTCTCAACTTCTGTCGCAACGACAATTCGACATTCTTGGGGACAAAATCACTCACCTTTCCACCCAGTGCCGCAATCTCTTTCACCACCCGCGAACTGATGAACGTGTACTCATCCTTCGGCATCATGAAAATCGTCTCGATTCTCGGCTCCAACTTTCGGTTCATCAACGCCATCTGAAACTCGAATTCGAAGTCAGAAACCGCGCGCAATCCACGAACCAACACTGTCGCGCCTCGGGAACGAGCGTACCGGACCAGCAGCCCAGCAAAAGTCTCCACCTCTACGTTCTTCAATCGCCGAACTGCCACACGAGCCAATTCCACCCGCTCATTCGAAGAATAAAATGAGACCTTCTCAGGATTCTTCGCCACGCCCAGAATCACCCGGTCAAACATCTTGGCAGCCCGAGAAATTATGTCCAGATGCCCGTTCGTGATCGGATCAAAACTGCCGGGATATACCGCAATCGTACCCATACCCACCTCCGAGCGGACGATAAAAGCGCCGCATTCCATTTGCAAACTTTTCTTCCGGCAACGCAGCCGATACTATTCCATGCGCAACGAATCTTTCCACCATGCGCAAAACCAAAATCATCGCCACCGTTGGTCCCAGCACCGAAAGTCCGGACATGCTCGAAAAGCTCATTTGCGCCGGATTGGATGTCGCTCGGCTCAACATGAGTCACGCCACACATCAATGGACCCGCGAAATCGTCGGACGCATCCGCACTGCGTCACAGACAGTTGGCCGTCCTTGCGCCATCATGATGGACACACAAGGCCCGGCCATCCGCACCGGTGACTTGCCATTGCCCTTGCACCTCCATCCCGGCGACGTATTTGAGTTCACCGTCAAAGGCGCCCGCTCGGAGGAAGAAAAGTCCGTTGATGTCAATTACCCCGACCTCATTGGCGACATCCACGAAGGCGACACCGTCTTGGTGGACAACGGCGTCATACGCCTGCGTGTTCTCCAGAAGCTGCATCGCCGGATGCGGTGCGAAGTGCTCACACAAGGAGAACTCGGTAGTCGAAGGCACATCAACCTGCCCGGCGTCAAAATCTCAATGCCGTCCATCACGGAGAAAGACCGCGCCGATATTCAACTTGGAATCAAACTCCACGTTGACCTCGTCGCGCTGTCTTTCGTTCGTGAGCGCAAAGACATCGAAGAACTTCGCCAAATCCTGGCTGACGCACAGTCCACCATTCGCATCATCGCCAAGATCGAAGATCAACAAGCCGTCACCAACCTTCTCGACCTCATTGATGCGGCCGATGGAATCATGGTGGCCCGGGGAGATTTGGGAATCGAGTGTCCCTACGAAGAACTGCCCATCATACAACGGCGCACAGTCAAATCCTGCATCCGGTACGGTCGCCCGGTTATCGTGGCCACACATATGCTCGAATCCATGATCGAGAACCCCATGCCCACAAGGGCTGAAGTCACCGATGTGGCCAATGCAGTGTTCGAACAGGCAGATGCCATCATGCTCTCGGGCGAAACCACTGTGGGGCGGTACCCTCTCGAATGTTTGGAGGTACTCAACCGAATAGCAACCCGCATCGAACACAGCGGCGGTGCCGGCTATGCCGACAAAGCCGAACTCCGCGACGAGCGGCAGAAGATGGTGCGCTCGGCTGTTGTCATGGCAAACGAACTTAAGGCCAAGGGCATTCTGGTTTTTACCCGGTATGGACACATGGCCCGATACACATCGGGTCTTCGTCCCCTCTACTCACCCATCTATGCGTTCACCAACTCCGCCACTGTTCGCAATCAGTTGAACCTGCATTGGGGAACAATGCCAGTTCAAATTGAGTTCAGCTCTGATCCTGAAACGACCATCCAACGAGCCGAAACTCATCTCATCAAGAGTGGGTATCTGAAGAAAGGCGATCAAGTCGTCATCATATCCGACATCCTGGCCCGCGAAAAACTCATCAACGCCGTACAAATGCGTATCATCTAACCATTTACAATTAGAGGAATGATCATTCCAATAAATGCATAGCATGGATAAAATTCTCTCCAGTAAATGGATATCTTGAGACATGAGTTTCAAAGGCAATATCAGGAATGATCATTCCACCAAACTGACAATCTTGGTGGATGCCAATGTGGCATTCGCCAAACAAGCGTTTGGCACCATTGGCAGTGTCCGCCTCGTTCAGGGTAGATCTTTGAGTGCAAATGACGTACGAGATGCTGATATTCTCGTTGTCCGATCCGTCACAAGAGTTGATAAAAAGTTGCTCAATGGGAGCAAGGTACGATTTGTCGGAACTGCTACCATTGGCACTGACCACATTGATTTGGATTACCTCGCCGACCGCCAAATTGGTTTTGCCTCTGCTGCCGGATCAAATGCCAATTCTGTTGCGGAGTATGTCATGGCGGCAATCTTGGAGTTGGGAAAACGTCTTCAGTTCAGTGCCTTCGGTAAGATTCTTGGGGTCGTCGGTGTTGGACATGTGGGGACGAGAGTGGTTAAAAAGGCCCGTGCTTTGGGAATGATCATTCTGCAAAATGATCCCCCACGGGAAAGAAGGGAAAAGTTACCGGTCTTCGTATCCTTGGAGCAGATTTTAGCAGAGGCCGACATCATTACCGTACACGTTCCTCTAACCACATTCGGTGACGACGCAACGTTTCATCTTTTCAATAACGACCGGTTTCATCGGTTGGGAAAACAGGCCATCATTCTGAACACAGCCCGTGGTGATGTGGTGGATAATTTCGCCTTGCTACGCTCCGTCCGCGGAGGTCGCGTCAGGGGAGCGGTATTGGACGTTTGGCATGGCGAGCCGGACATCGACAGCGAACTCTTGGCTGCTGCCAACCTGGGCACCCCACACATCGCCGGGTACAGTTACAACGGAAAAATCGAAGGCACTCGAATGATCCATGCTGCGATATGTAAACACTTTCGACTAGGAGTCTCTTGGGATCCGAAGCCATTGATGTTGCCACCCTCTGTCCCACTAATTGAAGCAAGGGTGGGGAGAAATGACAAAGACGAAGAAGTCCTCAGGAGATTGGTGAGTCGTGTATACGACATTGCCGGTGACGATTTGCGGCTTCGTGGCGGCAAGGGTGGAGCGCACTTCGACAGATTGCGCGCTGAGTATCCGATTCGCCGTGAGTTTTCCGACACCCGAGTGGTCTTGTCCGGAGTATCTCCAGATTTGGTCAATAAAATAGCCGGTCTCGGGTTCGTCGTCTCGTAAAGCTCTCCGGCAAGAAGTCATCCTCACCGTTGCTTCAGAAGCCGGCCAGATGGGTTCAATCACAGACGCAAACTTGCACATACCGTGATGTCTGGAAAGGCGTCACCCAGATTTCAACTACTCCGCGCTGAAGCCACAGGCACCTGCTGAAGCCGGTGAAGCATCTTTTCGCTGATGGGTCAACTAACCGAAGTTCGCCGGTGGACGATGGAATTGCGGGGAATTTCGCGGTCGCGCCGATGTAAGTGCTTGCCACACTGCGGGCGGATCACGCCAACGACCGTGTAGTGCAGTAGAGCCCCTTGCGGATACTCCCACGACGGATGCAATATGCCGTCATGTTTTTACGACGGCATACCAAACTGGTCGGCGATTGCGACTACACCTACTGGTCGCTGGTTAGAACCATTCGCACGGCCAAGGGTCCA
>CAZEQV010000039.1:0-17027 GCA_964514435.1 uncultured Verrucomicrobiota bacterium | reverse complement strand
CCGCGCCTATGGCGTGGCCTATGACAGTTTCCTGCCGGAAAAAGGTCTGGGCATGGGCGGTGTTCCCAAACGTTCCGCGTTCATCGTGGACAAGAACGGGATCATTCAGTACGCCGAATCCAGCGACAACCCCGGACAACTCCCCAACTTCGACGCGATCAAGGCGAAACTGGCCTCGCTGAAGTAATCGCAAAAACGCGGCTCAAGCGGAGGCAATCCGGCCGGATCGCCCCCGCTTTATTTTTCACTTCATTTCGTGGTCCTGACATGCTAGTTCTACCAACCGAATTGGGTGAGGGTACCGCCGACGGGATGGCGGACCACAAACTTAACGGGAGTGTTCGTCATGAGAAACTTGCTCTGTGTCGTTGCGTTGACTCTTAGCGTAGGCTGCGCCAAAGCCATTGTTCGCCCCTACATAGGCGACCAGCAGAATTGGCCCACGTCACTTGGCGCGATTGCCAATACCAAGTACCAGTTGCCCGTGTTCACTTCGTTGCCGCCGGCGCCATACGAGGTCATCGGCGAACTGCGTATCGAAAGCCCATTCCACGCTCAGCCCGAAGAAGGACATCTGCCGGTGATGATCAAGAAAGCCATCGAGCTGAATGCGGACGCCCTTGTCCTGGTTAGCGGCGGAACTTTCTTCAGCAACAACTACGGCGTCCGACCGACCGAATTGCCGCCAACCGAACTCACCAACGCCGCTCCGGTGACCGCAACGGCAGTGAAGGCCCCCACCAACGTCAATAAATTCAATCCCATCACCTTCAAGCCGGACGTAAGCGTGATCGCCATCCGCTGGATTGGCATTCCGCCCCTCGGTGCAGAACCCAAACTGAACGGCGCCACTGTTTCCGACCTGCGCGCCACCACGGTTCCGTCCGAGAGCGCCCCCAAAATG
The DNA here is from genome assembly GCA_964514435.1 of uncultured Verrucomicrobiota bacterium. Lineage (GTDB taxonomy): Bacteria > Verrucomicrobiota > Verrucomicrobiia > Palsa-1439 > Palsa-1439 > CAZEQV01. The sequence goes on along the minus strand of CAZEQV010000039.1, from coordinate 16,123 downwards.
GACGAACCGGCAACACCCACGGTACCGGACGCCCCACCCGCTGGCCAACCGGAGTCGCCTGTTCCGCCGCCGGCACCCGAAACTCCCAAGGCGGAGGAACCGCCTCCGGCTCCTGCGCCTGAGAAACCGGCAATCCCAGAACCCCCCGCCGCTACAGCACCTGCACCGGCGCAGTAAACGCAACGTCACATCAAGCAAACAGGCCCGGTCACGTGACCGGGCCTGTTTGCTTTTGATGTCCGGAACTTCAGGCTTCCATGTCCAACTTGATGTGCAAGTCACGGAGCTGTTTGGGGTCTGCTTCGCTCGGTGAATTTGTCATCAAGTCCACGGCTTTGGCTGTTTTGGGAAACGCGATCACGTCGCGAATGTTTGACGAGCCACAGAGAATCGCCACAAGCCGGTCAAAACCAAAGGCGATGCCCCCGTGCGGAGGCGCACCGTATCGAAACGCCTCCAGCATATAGCCAAACCGGGCTTTCGCCACCTCAGCTGGTATCTTCAACACCTGCTCAAACATCTTCTTCTGCATGTCAGGCCGATGAATCCGAATCGAGCCACCGGCCATTTCCTGACCATTCAACACCAAGTCATATTGGGAACCTCGAACCTTCAGTGGATCGCTTTCCAGCAACGCCACGTCTTCCGGCACGGCGGCCGTGAACGGATGCTGCCGGGCGTAATACTTGCCCTCCTCAGGGCGATACTCCAGCAAGGGGAAATCAATGATCCATAAAAAGTTCCACTGGTCATCCGGTATCGTCAGCTTGCCGGCCTTTTTCAAAATATCCGCCACGACCAGACGCAACCGGCCCAGTACCTCCCACACCGACTCACGCTTGTCGGCCCCGAAAAGGATCAGGTCTCCTTCCTCGATCTTGAGTTTCTGCGTCAACGCGGACTTCTCGGCATCGCTGAAAAACTTCACGATCGGCGACTTCCATTCCCCTGACTCAACTTTGATGTAAGCCAGACCCTTCGCGCCAAAACTCTTGGCCGTTTCCGTCAACGTCTCAATCTGTCCCTGGGTCGCGCTGGCCAGCCCCTTGGCGTTGATCGCTTTCACTACCCCACCGGAATCCACTGCCGACCGGAAGACTTTGAACGAACTCGCCTTGAAATCTTCCGTCACATCCACAAGCTCCATGCCGAACCGCGTGTCCGGCTTGTCACTGCCGAACCGCTCCATTGCATCCCGGTAAGCCAGTCGGGGAAACGGCGTCTTCAGCTTTTCGCCACGCGCCGCTTGCCAGATGTGCGCCACCAATCCTTCCATCATTTCCAGCACGTCCTCCCGTTCCACAAAGGACATTTCGATGTCAACCTGGGTGAACTCGGGTTGCCGGTCTGCCCGCAGGTCTTCGTCGCGGAAACACTTGGCAATTTGAAAGTAACGCTCGACACCGGCCACCATCAGCATCTGTTTGAACTGCTGCGGCGATTGTGGCAGCGCGTAGAACTTGCCGGGATTGACCCGCGACGGAACCAAATACTCGCGAGCGCCCTCCGGCGTGCTCTTGAACAAGATGGGCGTTTCCACTTCCAGGAATCCGTTGGCGTCAAAGTAGTCACGAACAGCCTTGGCCACTTTGTGCCGCATCTGCAGGTTCTTCGCCATCGGCGGGCGCCGCAAATCAAGATACCGGTACTGCAACCGCAAATCCTCGCCGGCCTGCGACTCATCAATCTGAAACGGCGGCGTGTCGCTGGCATTCAGCACGGTCAGCGAATGAGCCAACACTTCCACTTCACCGGTGGGCAGCTTTGTGTTTTCCGTGCCGGCCGGCCGCTTCCGCACCACACCCTCGACGGCGATGACAAACTCGCTGCGCAGTGTTTGTCCCAACTCCCACGCGGCCTTGTTGTGCTGGGGATCAAACACCACCTGTGTCAGACCTTCACGGTCCCGCAAGTCAATGAACACGATGCCGCCGTGGTCACGGCGCACATGAACCCAACCGGCCATGTTCACCTTTTTGCCGACATCCGTCGCTCGGAGTTGACCGCCATGATGTGTGCGTTTCATGAAATCCTGCCCTTCAAATCCGCGAGTTTGACCCGCTGCTGTGTTTGCTGTGCCAAATTCTTCAACGTGACCTCACCGGCTGCCCATTCGTCTGACCCCACGACGATGGCGTACCGGGCGCCCAAACCGGAGGCCGTTTGAAATTGTTTGCCCATCTTGGACGGCGTGAGCGGATAATCCACCGGGATACCGGCATCGCGCAAATCATGAACCAGCTTCAAGGCCACCGGGCGCAGCGATTCATCGGCGATCACCACATACGCGGTCAATTCGGAATCCAATACCGGCAACTTTCCGCATTCCTTGAGCAGTTCGCCCATGGTGACGTCACCCATTCCGAATCCCAATGCCGGCAGATCAACACCGCTGACTTGTTTGAGCAGGTTGTCGTACCGGCCGCCGCCCGCGATGGCGCGCAGCACGCCTTTGCGATCGTGGATTTCCCAAACGATGCCCGTGTAGTACGCCAAGCCGCGCACAATCTTGAAATCCACTTCGCAGAACCCGGCCAAGTCACCCAACAGGTCAAACACGCGGTGAAGATCGTCCCTCGGTTCCTTCTCGCTGGCAAACGACAAAACACGGTCCGCCGCCGCGCCAAGTTTCTCTCGAGTCTTTTCGATCGGCTCGCGTTCCATCTTGTCAATCGCTTGGAACGCCGTGTATTGCGCCTCCGGTAAGATGCCCACCTCCTCGAACAGACGCTGCCAGGCTCGACGGTCGGAGACTCGCACGACAAAATCCTTCTGGGTCAGCCCAAAACTCCGCAGCGTGTCGATCGCCAGTGCGATCAATTCGGCATCGGCCGCCACATCCGCTTCGCCGATGATGTCGGCGTTGAACTGGAAATGTTCGCGCAGCCGCCCGCGTTGCTGCTTTTCGTAACGGAACACCTGCGGTATCGCAAACCACTTGATGGGTTTCCTGTAATCACGATGGTGAGCGCCCACCATTCGCGCCAAGGTCGGTGTCATTTCAGGACGCAGCGAAACAGCCCGGTCTCCCTTGTCCACGAAGTTGAACAACTGGCCGACGATCTCATCGCCCGACTTCTGCGTGTACAATTCCAGCGGCTCCAACGGCGGGCCGTCGTATTCGCGAAAACCATACCGGCGCGCCGTCTCGCGCCAGCGTCCGAAGATGTATCGGCGCAGCGCCAGCATCTCTGGATAGAAATCCCGAAAACCGGGCAATGGATTCATGGTGGACATGGGTCGGCCAAACGACAACACAGGCCGTGTGGCCTGTGCTGCCGGGGTAGTCGTGCTGCCAGTTTCAGACGGCCGGTGACGAGGGTGGGGTCTGTCCCGCTGACGGCTTGAGCGTCTGCGTCAAGGCAATCACCTGCTCGCGCATTTCCTTGCCGGGTTTGAATTTCACGACCGCGCGCGCCGGAATCTGCACGTCTTTCTCCGGTGCGTTGGGATTCCGCCCGATGCGGGGCTTGCGCAATTTCACTTCGAACACGCCGAAATTGCGCAGTTCCACCGTTTCGCCCCTCACCAGAGATTCGGTGATGTAATCCAGCGTTTTCTGGACGACAGTAAGCACGTCCTGCTGAATCAAGTTCGTTTCATTACTGATTCGGATTACCAGGTCTCGTTTTGTCATAGGATGAACCTTTCCACTGCTTGATTATGGGCACCAATCGCTCGGCCAATCGGTACGCTCCGTACAACGCCAACGCTGCCACCAACATGATCATGACCGGGTTCTTGACTCCATGACTCCACCCGGCTTTCCACGCGCTCAAGAACGATAACTGCGCCTGCCGGCCCCGCAACCGCCCCAGCAACGCCTGCAACGCCATGTACGTGCTATGCCACTCGCTGCCGATCTTTTTGGCCATGCCTTCCGGCAACTCTCGCATCGCCCCCAGACTCGGCACACTGTTCAACAACCGCAACACTTTGTCGTCACGGGATGCATCCGCGCCCAATGTCGTATGCAGCATCTCATGTTCTTGCGCGATCACACTCTTCAACTCCAGGAACTCGGACTCGACCTCCGCCGTGAGTTTCTCATCCGAAAAACCCCGGTCCAAGAACGTGCTCAACTGCTTCCATCTCTCAATGAACACTTCGACTCTGACAATATTTTTATCCAGTATTCGGTCGCGCATATCTGTCTGCAAACCGTGGCAAACGCGCGCAATCTAAGAAGCACTCCCTTCCCCGTCAAGCCAAATAGCGTCACCCCAACGACTTCAGCCGCGTGACAACATCATGGCACCGCCACGTCTGTTTTCTTCTTGAATGGACGTGCCATGATCTCGCGCAAACGATCCGCACTGGTAGAGCCAGCATCCACTTTCGCCAACATCTTCCGGGCGTATTCGTTGGCCTCGTTCCACAGCTTCTCGTCCTGATCCTTGGCCGCAATCGCCTGAAGCTGCTGAATCCCCTCCCAAGCCAAACTGGGACGATCAACGCCGCCGGCCACCTCCCGCAAAATCTCTTGCGCCTTGTCATTCTCGCCCTGACTCAACAGGTGCCGCGCCACCCGCATTCTCGCTTCATGGCGTACGGTTGCCGAAGGCGAACTCTTCATCCGTTCCTGAGCGTCAGCAATTGTCAGGTCCGCACGATCAAACCGGCGATTCAACTCCCACGACTCCTGAATCAACCAAGCATGCCGCAAAGAAGCCACCGTCCCCTCCGGCGCTGTGACCGATATTTCGATCGCTTTGTCCACAATCGCCCGCATCGGCTCGAACAAACCCAGCCGCATCAACCGTCTGACGTTACGCAACGACCGGACCATCCCAAGCGCCGCATCCACGGCATATTGATCGTTGGTTGCCTTTACACCCGATGCCGTCAGAACCGCTGTACGTTGAGTCAACGCAAACAGTGGCAACGCGCGAACAGGATCGCGGCTCTGTACCTTCATCGCTGCGCCGTACAGCAAATCAGGCGGGACATCGGTCCCGTTGTATCCTCGTTGCTCGACCAGATACACGACCAAGTCCGCCACTTCATCCGATTGCGCGCCGTAAGGCATGGACGCTTGCCGGATCATCGTCACAACATCCATGACCGATGCCTTGGCCAACCGATTGGACAAAGGCTCATGACCGCTGACCGCCAACCGTTTGGCCCACCGGAACGCCGAAGCCACACCCGACACCTTCTTCCGATCAATCCCGGCCTCCAACCGATCCACCCGCTGCTTCGTATGCGTCACCAATCTCTTGAGGTTCACCGCCTCCGCTGCCGTGGGACCCATGGCATTCAGCTTCGCGTTCAACTGATCGAACGTGGACTTGGCCTGCGCCACATCCCCTTTAAGAATGGCCAACTGGTGATTGTGCCAAAGGTTGCCCAGATCATCCGTTTCGGCTTTCGCCGGCAACGCCCCATCCAGTTCCGGCAAGAAAGAGTTCGCGGCCGGCACCACAAACACACCGGCTACCTCACCCTCACCAACCAATGCCCGCAACTTCTCCACCTGCCCGGCCGCCCGGTACGCCGCCGCCAGTTGCATCACCATTCGCGGCAGATTCCATTCCTCGGCCATCCGCAACTGCGCCTCAGCCAACCGGACCGCCGTCGCCGAATCAACCTCCGCGGCCATGTTCATCGCGCCTTTCCAGTCAAAACTCACCCCCAGTCTCGCCAACCGATCCGGCAACTCCCTCTGCAACGCGCCCAGCAACCGCGGCAAACTTCGTTCCGTCGGAAACAAGTTCATCCGGTCCAAACTCGGCCCATTCGTCTCCACCACCCGGTTGCTCGACACCACCGGCGCGCGCGGCTTGTCCGTCACATATGTTCCAAAGCCGCTGTACTCCTTGACCTTCAGCGCCATCTCCGCAGGCAAAATCCCGACATCATACGGAATCGCTGCCTTCGGTTCGGTGATGGTTGCTGGTGGCGCTTTGGGCGGCGCGGCTGCAACCGGCTCCGCTGCCACGACGGCCGGCGCCTCCGCCTGAAATTTCGAGGATTCCACCACGGACGCCACGGTCGGAGCAGTCCTGACGGCCTCGACCGGCTTGGGCGGCTCGCGCGGCGGCGGCGGCGGATTCTTGGCCGCCCAAATCAGCAAATACACCGATGCCACCGCACCGGCCAGAATGAGCGTCACATTCAACCATTCCGGGCTGCGCCATTTCTTGACGGCTTCTTGTTTCATGTCCTGCATCGCGCTGTTCCAGAACTACAACCCCGCCGGACAAGAATCAACCCGCACATTCTCCTCACCGCGCAGTTGAACCCTGCCGGCTTTTGCGCTACCCACAAGCTGTGAACCTCAACCACCAACGCGCCACCGAGATTGTCCGTCGTCTCCGCGAAGCCGGTCATACCGCGCTCTTCGCGGGTGGCTGCGTGCGCGACATGATGCGCGGTGTCGAACCCCACGACTTTGACATCGCCACCAGCGCCCCACCCGAAGTGGTCCAAGAACTTTTTCCCCGCACCGTCGCCGTCGGCGCTCAGTTCGGCGTCATCCTGGTGTTGATGGACGATCATCCGTTTGAAGTCGCCACATTCCGCGCCGACGCCGATTACACCGACGGACGCCGACCGGCCCGCGTCCGATTCACCTCACCGGAAGAAGACGCGCAACGCCGCGACTTCACCATCAACGGCATGTTTTTCGACCCGATGGCCGGCGAGGTCATTGATTATGTCGGCGGACGGGCCGACATCGAACGGAAACTCATCCGCACGATCGGCGAGGCCCGGCATCGTTTCTCCGAGGACAAACTCCGCCTGCTCCGGTGCGTTCGTTTTGCCGCCAATCTCGGCTACGAAATCGAGACAACCACGCTCGCGGTGACCCGCGAGATGGCCGGACAAATCAGCGCGGTCAGCGCCGAACGCATCCGCGATGAGCTGGTCAAGATCCTCACACGCGACAATCCCGGCAGGGGGTTGTTGTTGCTCGAAGAAACCGGCTTGCTGCGGGAAATCCTCCCGGAAGTCGCCGCAATGAAAGGCTGCCAACAACCACCGCAGTTCCACCCCGAGGGCGATGTGTTCACCCATGTTCGCCTCATGCTCGACGCCATGCCGAAGAATCCCAGCGTGGTGCTCGCCTTGTCCGTGCTGCTGCACGACGTGGGCAAACCGCCCACATTCACCCAGGCGCCTGACCGCATCCGGTTCCACGAACATGACCGCGTGGGCGCGGAAATGACCGCCGCAATCCTTCGCCGGTTGCGATTCTCCAACAACGAAATTGAGAAGGTGGCCGGCTGCGTGGCCGAACACATGCGCTTCCGTCATGTCCAAGAGATGCGCGCGTCCAAGATCAAACGCCTGATGGCCCGGGAAACTTTCGCGGATGAACTGGAACTTCACCGTCTCGATTGCCTCTCCAGCCACGGCAGCCTCGACAACTACGAATTCCTCAAGCGTTTCGCCGAGTTAACCCCACCGGAAATTGTGAAACCGCCGCCATTGGTCACCGGACGCGATCTCCTGGCATTGGGATTCACACCCGGCCCGTTTCTGGGGGCGGTACTTCGGGAGCTGGAGGAGCTGCAGTTGGACGAACGCCTGCCGTCAAAGGAGGCGGCGCTGGCGCTGGCGCGGCAGCGGCTCGCCGAGTCCAACCTCCCCGGCGCGAAGACTTGAGCGCCCCATGCACCAACACGTACCGGCTGATATTGATGGGACTGAGCATCCCGATGATCCGTCCATCTTGTTCCACCGGAAAGCCCTCGTGACCGCCCGTCATCATTTCCTCATACACCTCGGAAACCCGGTCGTGCGGTGAAACAGCCGGCACCGTTGTGTCCATGATGCTCGCCACCGACGCGCCTTGACCTTGCGCGTTGACAGCTTCCACCAAATCCATGCGGCTGATCATCCCGCAGAACCGGTCTCCTTCCATCACCGGGATGTCATCCTGCCCGGTCTGGTACAAAAGCTCCAACCCCCGCCCCAACGTGTCCGTTGGCGCCAGCGTGGCAAAATCCCGCGTCATCACATCTTCCACGCGAAGATCGCGCAAAAGATGCCGGATCTTCACCATCTTCTCCTCCCCCTCGGCAGCCATGAATATAAACGCGCCAATGATGATCAACCCGATGTGACTCATCCAAAATCCCACCAACAACGACAAGATGGCAAGCCCCTGCCCCAACGTGGCCGCAATCACCGTGGCGCGCTGATACGGCAACACCAGCGCCAGCACCGCCCGCAGCAATCGTCCGCCATCCATGGGAAACGCGGGTATGAAATTAAACAGAAACAGCGTAATGTTGGCTGCGACGAGCGATCCGAGAAGTTCCGGCATATTGTGGGGATAGCTTTGAACAAGGAAGTGCCGCGGCCACTCGGAGAACGGCAGGATCACCAGCGCAATGATGGCGTTCATCATCGGCCCGGCCAGCGTGATCGCAATTTCGTGCCACGGATTTTCCGGTATCCGCCGCAGCGCCGCCACACCGCCAATCGGCAACAACGTGATACTGCGCACCTCCACTCCGAGTGCTTGCGCTACCAGACTGTGCCCGAATTCATGGAGCACGATGCAGGCAAAAATCGCGCACACAAACGTCAGAGTCCAAACAACCGCCGACTGTCCGCCGCTGGCGTAACTGATGTAACCGAAGAACGCCAACAACAACAAAAACGTGACATGCAGCCTCAACTCGATGCCGAACAACCGCCCCACAGGAATAGACCATCTCATGCGCAAGACCTAACACACCGCTCCCCTCCCGGCAAGATTGCCGCTCAACAGACAAGAAGCCTGCTCGGTGTCACAAATGATCGGCCACAAGTTTGCCGATGACTAATTGTGGGACGACTGCTAACGATGGAGGTGTTGGCAGCAGTTTTTTGTCATGCGCACGGAATCGTCCAAACAATCGCAAAGCCGCTGGCTCAATCGCACGGTCCTCGGCGTCGGTTTGGCTTCGTTGTTGTCGGATTGGGCGCATGAGATTGCCACCGCTGTCTTGCCGGCGTTTTTGGCGACGATGGGGGCGGCGGCGGCGTGGCTCGGTCTCATCGAAGGCGTGTCGGATGGTCTGTCGAGCTTTGCCAAAATGGGGTCGGGATATTTCACCGATCAGATGCGGCGACGTAAACCGATCGCGGTGTTTGGGTACGTTGTGACAGCGGTCGGGACCGCTTGTTTTGGATTCGCTACGCAGGCGTGGCATGTGTTGCTGTGCCGGGCGGGCGCGTGGTTCGGGCGCGGGTTGCGGACACCGGTTCGCAAGGCGTTGCTCGCGGCGGCGGTGACACCGGAGACGTATGGCCGGGCGTTCGGGTTTGAGCGGATGATGGACACGTGCGGGGCGATTGTCGGCCCCGCCACGGCGACGGCCCTGCTGGTGGCACTGCACCATAGCTATTCGCATGTATTGTTTCTCACACTGATACCGGGTTTGTTGGCAGCGGCGGCGATTGCGTTTGTGGTGAAAGAACAAGATCGCAAGCCGGTGCCGCATATTTCTTTTGGCGCGCGCCTCGGCGCTTTGCCGAAAGCATACCGGAAGTTCCTGTTGGCCGTGGGGTTGTTCGGCGCCGGAGACTTCGCGCACACGATGTTGATTTTGCTGGCGACACAGACGCTCACACCCGTGTACGGAGCCGGCAAGGCGGCGACAATCGCGGTATCGCTCTATGTGTTGCACAACGTGTTGTATGCCGGGTTTGCGTTCGTGGCCGGGTGGCTGGCGGACCGGTATGACAAGCGGGCATTGCTGGCCGGTGGGTATGGGTTGGCGGCGGTGACGGGGTTGATTCTTGTGTTCGCGCCGATGAACTTGCCCGTCTTGGTGGTCGTGTTTGTGCTGGCCGGTATCTTTGTGGCTGCGGAGGAAGCTTTGGAGGATTCGCTCGCCGCGGAGTTGGTGGACAAGGAGCATCACGGCATGGGTTTTGGCGTGTTGGCGACGGTCAACGGCATCGGCGATTTTCTCAGCAGCCTCGTCGTGGGCCTGTTGTGGACGGCAATGGGCACGCCGGTGGCCTTTGCCTACAGTAGCGTGTTGTTTTTGACCGGAGCGATTCTGATCTACAGGTCAAGGTAGAACACGGCTGAGCGTCCTGCGGAAACAGTTCCTTTCGAGGCGAACTACTTCCTGTCCCTGCGAATGATGAGGGTGATGGGCGTGCCCTCGGGAGGCACCGCCTTGGTATTCACATCGAAACCGGCTTCCTCGTCTTGATAGGGGTTGCCGTGATTGCTGCCGAGGTTGACGGGAATGCCCGGCTGACACCAGACGGCGATGTGAGCTTGTTCTTGGTCGCCCAAGAACACCCAGCGGTGGTCGGTCACGTCGCGGACAAACGGCGAGCCGCTAAAGATCCATTTCAATTCCACGGGAGGCCTCTTGGTCTTGCGATCCATCAACAGCATCTCAACCGGCATCCGCTGTTCCTTGCCATCCACCTGCCAGGAAACCTCGATTTGCAGACTAGATCCGACCTTGCCGGGTGCTTCGGCCTTGGCCGGCACGGCGCCCGTTTCGCAGCCGATCAGCAGCAACGCGAATTGCAGCGCCGATGGTTTGCAGTCGAGCACCAGCAGGCTCTCGTAGTCGCGGGTGCCGGGTTCGCAGGCGAGAAACTCCAAAATGCCCTCGGTAATGGCGATCTTGCCCTTGGCTTCAATCTGCGGTTGCTGGCCGGCACGGATGACGAGGCCCGGCAACATCACGCGGTCGCTCGTGCGGACCAGATCGCCGGTGCTGATGAGCGGCGGAATCGGGTCGGATAATTTGGGCGGTTCCGAGTTGTCAGCACAGGCGACAATCGCGCCTGCCACGGCGACGGGCAGGACGCATTTCTCAGCCAATCTTGACCACTTCCATTCCGACCAGACAAACATCGTCATCAAACTCCTTTGTTGAGGACTGACGGTGAATTTCTCGCAAGAGTTCATCAAAGAGCTGCTCGCACGGCAACTTCAAGTGGGCGCGCACCGTGTCCACCAGCCGCGCCAGACCGAACTGTTCATCGTTCTGGCACGTCACTTCGTAGAGTCCGTCCGTGTACAGCATGACCAGGTCGCCTTCGGCGAGAGTCGTCTTGGCGGCGGGGAACTCGCCTTCCTCGAAAACGCCAAGCGCAGGCCCCGATGGTTGCTGGTCGAAATCAAGCATCTCGACACGTTCCGCTCGTCGTTTCACGTGCAAGGGCGAAGGGTGACCAGCCAAGGCGTATTGGAGGTCACCGCGACCAACGTCGGCCACGAGATAAGCAGCGGTGGCGAACATCGGCGCCCGGGTCTTTTGCAGGATCGCCAACAGCCGTCGGTTGATGTGTGTGAGAAAATGCCCGGCGTCCTGTCCCATGGGAATGGACTCCTCCACGAGCGCGCGCACAATGGCCGTGACCAAGGCGGCGCGGACGCCGTGCCCCACCACATCGCAGATGAAGATACCGGCCTGCGTGTCGGACAAAGCGAACACATCCAAGAAATCCCCGCCCACGGCCGATGTGGGCTGATAACGGTGACAGAATCGTAACGAGCTTTGTTCGGGTGCCACGCCCCGCGGCAACGTCGGGTAGCGGTCCGGCAACAAAGCCTGTTGGATCTCGTGCGCCATGTTCAGGTCGGCTTCCAGCTCCTGGTTCTTGACGCGCAGCTCTTCCGTATATCGGGCGACCTGCTTCTCCAGCCGTCGGCGTTCGAGCGCGCTGGTGATGGCGCGGATCAGCGAAGGCACATCGAGGTTGTCTTTGGGCAAATAGTCGCTCGCGCCATTCTTCATGGCTTCGACGGCGACTTCCTCGTTGCCCATGCCGGTCAACATGATGACCGCCGGCTGGATTTCCCGGGGCAAGCTGCGAATCTGCCCGAGCACCGCCAGCCCGTCCGCGCCCGGCAAGCGATAGTCAAGCAGCACGACCTCATACCGGCGCGCTTGAAGCTGTTCCATCCCCTTCTCGGCGCTGTCAACCCACTGCGTTTCAAACTGCAGTTCCGCTCCCAGAGACGGCAGCAACCGCAGCAAAATCTCGGCGTAGACCGGGCTGTCCTCCACGATCAGCAAATTGGGTTTTGGTTCATTCATGGCTTTGGCGGCAGGCGACCGGTGCTCAACCAGTAAGTTTGGACCATGCGGATCAACTCCACAAACCGTTCAAACTGCACCGGCTTGGTCAGATAGCTGTTGGCTCCCAGATGGTAGCAGCTTCGTATGTCTTCTTCGCGTTCCGATGTGGTGAGCACGACCACCGGTATGCTGCGCAGATCGAAGGAGTTCTTGATTTCCCTCAACACTTCCGCGCCACTGCGGCGCGGCAGGTTCAGATCCAGCAAGACCAAGTCCGGCCTTGGCGCGGCGGTTTGCCCGTAAACACCGCGACGATTGAGAAAATCCAACGCCTCATCGGCGTCACGACAAACATGCACGCGATGTTGGATGTGATTGCGCCGAAACGCCTCCACGGTCAGTTCCACGTCCGTCGGATTGTCTTCGATCAAAAGAATGTCACATTGCGGGTGCAACTTCCTCTCCTCTCTGAGTCAGGGCACCGGCGGAAAATGATTGTGAAGTCTTGTCTCCCTTGGACTTGACCGGCAACGTGAATGAGAATGTGGCGCCCTTGCCCAACTCGCTCTCCACCCAGATCCGGCCGCCGTGCCATTCCACCACCCGTTTGACAATGGCCAACCCGATCCCGGTGCCCTCGTCGTCATTCTTCAGTCTTTTGAAAATCTCGAACACCTTGTCGTGGTACTGCGGCTCGATTCCGATGCCGTTGTCTTGCACGTGAAACACGTATTCCGGTTCGCCCGTGAGCGGATTGTGGGAAGTCTCGGCCCAGATGTGGATGACCGGCAGGGGCGAGTTGTTGTACTTGATCGCGTTGGAAATCAGGTTGTGAAACACCTCGGTCATGGCGGTAGGATCACAAACCACCGTGGGCAATTTGTCCACCCGCAATTCCACCTTCTTGGCGTCGAGCTGATACTGCAAGTTCACCCGCACGTGCATCAGCATCGAGTTCAAGCCGATGGATGTCAGCGGGCTGCGTTGTTGTCCATATTTGGAGAACTTCAGCAAATCATCAATCAGCTTTTTCATTCGGACCGTGGAGCGGCGAATCACATCGAGACGATGCCGGCCCTCATCGTCCAGTTTGTCGGCGTATCCTTCCGCCAAAAACTTGCTGAACGCCTCGATGCCCCGCAGCGGTTCCTTCAAATCATGATTGACGACGAATGCGTACTCTTCCACCTGGCTCTGCGCCGCGGCGAGTTTCTTTTGGGCGCTCAGCAGTTTCTGATGCGACTCGCGCACCTGTTTCATCAAGCTCTCCAGGGAATCAGACAACTGATTGATCTCCGGCACATCGGTCGCCAGCCGGCTGGACGGCGTCTCGCCGTCCGCCAACTGTTTGACGCGAACCTGAAGTTTGGACAGTGCCTCTGCGATCGGCGCGGCCACCTTCCAACCGGCCACTCCCGCCAGAATCACCAGCAGCAGCCCAAACCCCAAACCCGTCACCACCACGCCTTGCGCTTCTTGATAAGCCGTCCCGCCCCCGATTCCCACTTCCACAAGCCCCAACGGCCTGCCGTCCCGCCGCATCTTCTCCGTGGCCAGAATCAGGTCCGCGGCGGAAGCGCCGCGCACCGGCTCGTAGATGGTATGACCGTTGGCATCCACAATGCGCAGATAGGTCAATTCCGGATCCTCCGACACCATTCCCACTCCCCGAACCACGGCCGCCAGGTTGTTCGTGGGCAACACCGTCTCCATCACCCGCGCCAATGTGCGAGCGGTTGTCGTGGCGCGCATCTGCCGGGTCTGTGTCGTCAGAGAATGGGTGCGCCGCACTTGGGCGACCGTGACCACCACTACCGCGGCCAAGGTCATCACTGCCGCCCAAGACGCAAACTGCAACCTCACATTATATGTGGCAGCCATGCAGAATCTCAGCCCCGTCAGTTGCCGGTATCTTCCCTACTTCTGCACAAACGTCAAGCTTCCGACCATTCCCGCGTCACGTCACGACGCCTGTCGGTGACGAAAGACTTGCCGGGAGTGACGGGCGCACTACACTGCCATCATGCTGATGGACTATCATATGCACACCGGCCTGACCGATGGCAGAGGCCAACCGATCGAGTATGCCGCTGTCGCCATCAAACGGGGTCTTTCCGAAATCGGATGCTCCGACCACGCACCCTTGCCGGGCGATCCAAAGACAAACTGGACCCAACAACGCTCCGACCTCCCCACCTACGTCGGTTGGGTCGAGGAAGCCCGCCGCGCCTTCCCCCAGTTGCCCATCAAACTGGCCTTGGAAGTGGATTACCTCCCCGGCTGCGAGAACTGGGTACGCGAACTGGCCGGGTTGTATCCGTGGGATTACTTCCTCGGCAGCGTCCACAGCATCGGTGATTGGCCGATTGATCTCAGCGCCAAACATTGGGAAGGTCACGACGTGGACGAACGCTGGCGCGCGTACTTTGTCCTCTGGAAACAAGCCGCGCGCACCGGACTCTATGACTCGCTCGCGCATCCCGACCTTCCAAAAAAGTTCGGCCATAAACCATCCGCCGATTTCACCTCCATCTTCGAAGAAGCGCTCCAAACCGTGGCGCAAGCCGGCATCGCCATCGAAGTCAGCACCGCCGGACTTCGCAAACCTTGCCGGGAGATCTATCCCTCCCTCGCGTTCCTCACAATTGCCCGGCGATTGAACATACCGGTCACGTTGGGCAGCGACGCTCATTTGCCGGACGAGACCGGCCAAGATTTCGGCCAAGCCGTCGCCCATCTGCGCGCGGCCGGTTACACCCACATCGCGCGGTTCACCAAACGCCAACGCGACCTCGTTCCCCTTGACCGGTAAGCAACTCCCCCGTCCCCCCACGATGCCGGCTGATCTTCCCATTTACCAACTGCGCCTGCCGTTGCGCGAATCTCTGCACACTGGCAACCGCTTCGTTTTGACCGCCCCCACCGGTTCCGGCAAGTCCACCCAGATTCCGCAGATGCTGCTCGACGACGGGGCGATCGGCTCCGGTCAGGTTGTGATTCTGCAACCACGACGATTGGCAACGCGAATGCTCGCCGCCCGCGTCGCCGAGGAACGACGCAGCCGTCTCGGTGACGAAGTCGGCTATCAAATCCGATTCGATGATACGACATCCGCCCACACCCGAATCCGTTTTGTCACAGAAGGCGTGTTGCTGCGTCAGATGTTGAGCGATCCACACTTGCCGGGCGTGTCGGCCATTCTCTTTGATGAGTTCCACGAACGCCATCTCTACGGCGACATCACATTGGCGCGCGCACTGCAAATACAAGAATCCTCCCGTCCTGATCTGATCCTCGGCGTGATGTCCGCCACCCTCGATGTGGAAGCGGTGCTGAAATATCTCGGCGCACCGGCACTGTTGAAGTCGGAGGGCAGAATGTTTCCGGTCAACACCGAGTATCTGTCGCGGCCGGTCGGCGACCACCCCATTTGGGACATCGCGGCGGAGGAAGTTGAACGTGTCATGTCCAGTCAACGTGAAGGCGACGCACTGGTGTTCATGCCGGGCGCATACGAAATACAACGGACGGTGCAAGCCCTGCGCGACCGGATGGGAAGCCGGTACGTTGTCTTCCCCTTGCACGGCGAGTTGCCCCCGCCAGAACAAGACGCCGCCGTGGCCCGGTACGATGCCCGCAAGATTGTCGTCGCCACCAACGTCGCCGAGACATCCATCACCATTGACGGCGTGCGGCTGGTCGTGGACAGCGGTTTGGCGCGCATTCCCCGGTACGACCCGCACCGCGGGATCAACACGTTGCTGGTGGAGAACATCAGCCGCGCCTCCGCCGATCAACGCGCCGGCCGGGCAGGCCGGACGGCACCGGGTGTCTGTGTGCGACTGTGGACGCAACGGGAACACGAGGCGCGTCCCGCCCGCGAGTTGCCTGAAGTGAAACGACTCGATCTGGCCGAGGTCGTGCTGACCTTGAAAGCCAGCGGCGTGGAGGATGTGCGGACGTTTCGCTGGCTGGAAGCGCCGGACCCGTTGTCATTGCAACGCGCGGAGACACTGTTGGAGGACCTCGGGGCCGTGGATCATCAATCCCGCGTCACGGCCTTGGGTCGTCGAATGTTGGCATTCCCGCTCCATCCCCGGTACGCCCGCATGCTGCTGGCCGCGCAT
>CAZEQV010000038.1:0-17109 GCA_964514435.1 uncultured Verrucomicrobiota bacterium | reverse complement strand
GATGTGCGTGGAAATCAAAATCGTGTGCTGTTTGCCAAGCTCCTTGATCAATTCGCGCACCTGCCGGATCTGCACCGGGTCGAGTCCGATGGTCGGTTCATCCAAAATCAACAAATCGGGGTTGGCCAACAACGCGTCCGCCAAACCCACCCGTTGCCGGTAGCCCTTAGACAACTGCCCGATCACGCGGCGGTACACGTCGGTCAGCCCGGTCATCTCCAGCGATTTGGCCACCCGTTCTTTGCGGGCTTGGCGGGACACACCTTTGATCTTGGCGCGAAACTTCAAATACTCGCCCACCCGCATATCCACGTAGAGCGGGTTGTTCTCCGGCATGTAACCCACCCGGCGTCGCACTTCCAACGAGTTCTCGAACACGTCGTAGCCGGCGATCGTGGCCCGCCCCGACGTGGCCGGAATGAATCCGGTCAGGATGCGCATCGTGGTGCTCTTGCCGGCGCCGTTGGGCCCCAAGAACCCGACAATCTCACCGGGTTGCACCTCGAAGTTCAGTCCCTGCAACGCGGTCATTCCCGCGTAACGCTTAGTCAAATTTTCAACTCTGATCATTGGTTCCATAGTGGAATAGAAATTGGCGCACCTCGTCGCCACAACTTCCGCACCATGTGTAACACATCCGCTTTGACTCTGACAAGCACCCCAGCGTTGAATCACCCGGTCAATTCCGTTGTGCGCCTTTTCTCAGCGAAACTGCCGCTGATACTCGCGCGGACTGCTGCCCATGACTTGATGAAACTGGCGGCTGAAGTAGTTGCTGTCGGTGAACCCAACCGCCTCGCTTACTTCCTTGATCCTCAATGCCTCGCGCCGCAACAACTGCGCCGCCCTGTCCACGCGCAACCGGATCAAATAGTCAATCGGCGACCGCCCCATGATCTGCCGGAACGTCCGGTACAACGACGTCTCCGACATTCCCGCCACGCGCGCCAGGTCGGCAATCGCCAGCGGTTCAGCGTAATGCCGCTCCATGTACCCCAACAGTTCACTAATCTGGCTTACCGGCTTCTGCTCCCCCACCGGCATCCTCGAATAGGCGCGCGACAAAAATGCCACAATCCGCATGAAATGCGCGGTGGCCACATACCGCGCCCCAGCCGCCTTCGAACGCAGTTCCGATTCCATTTCCGCGATCAGCTTCATCAACTGCCCCAACTGCTCCATGTCCAGCTTGAGCCGGTTCTGAAAACGCCGCCGCTGCCGCAGGCGCGGCTCCACCTCGAACAACGCTTGATACCCCGGCAACGCGCCCAAGTCGGCCCGCGGCAACCGCAGATTACCGGGATCATACAAGATGTTGATCAAGGAAAGCTGCTTGGTTTCGGGATAACAATGGCTCACATCCCCCAACAAAACGAACACATCACCCGCTGAGATGTCATAGATCTCCCGCCCCACCTGGTGTTTCCCCTGTCCATCGAGGACCACCACCAGTTCCTCGAAGTCGTGCGTATGCTGGTCACGGGACGCCCCGTGTTGCGGCACACGCATCACCCGCAGTCGAAAATGCGGGTCCGGAAAATGCACCGCGTTCTTGAGATGATGAACGACAGTCTCGGGCATGGCAGGATCGTCCAGATATTTGGCAGGATTGTCAAGGACACCACCCATCACTTCCGGTATGGTTTCGCCCACTATGGCATTGAATGTTGGCATCGTTGGAATGCGCGGGATCGGCGAAACCCACGCAAAAGCACACAGCAAAGACCCGCTCTCAAAGCTCGTCGCGGTTTGCGACGTGGTCAAAGAGCGGGCCGACAAGGCGGCGACGCAGTTCGGCGTCAAAGCCTACTATAGCCTCGAGGAAATGCTGCGGCATGAATCGCTCGATGTCGTGGATGTCACCACGGGGGGACCGGAAAACGGCGGCTGGCATTTCGAGCCGGTGATGCAGGCGATCGCCGCCGGCAAGAATGTGCTGGTGGAGAAACCCATCTCCAACGACATCGGCGAAGCGCGCGAGATGGTCCGGTATGCCCAGGAGAAAGATGTCTATCTCGGCTGCAACCTGAACCACTTTTTCACCGAACCCGCCCGGCAAGCGCGGGAGTTGATGAATGCCGGCAAGATTGGCGAGCACGTCTATTGCCTGCATCGGATGGGGTTTATCGGAGGCGAAGCCGGATACAAATACGGTGGCGGCGGCGGCAACCTCGATTTTCCCTACGCGCACTTGAAAGCGTTCCTGGCGCATCCGTTTAGCCTCATGCGCCATTTCTGCGGCGACATCACGCAAATACAGGCGTTTCTTGACCGGCCGAGTTACCGGCGTCATGCCGGTGACTTGATGGTTTCCATCGCCAGCGTGCATGGCCGCTTTGAAAGCGGCGCGGTCGGATATCTCTTCAGTCAGCGCGGCGACGCGACAATGGGCATGGGCGGATGGTGGAGTTTTGAGTTGGGTGGAACGAAGGGAACGTTCTGCATCGAGAACTGCGTCGAGAAACTGACCTACTACCCGGCACCGACGGAGGGCGAAAAGCTCGGCCTTGGCCAGCAACCGGAATCGCAGGTCACCAATACCGGCATCAAAGATTTCGGCGCGACGTTCCCGGTCCGCATCCATGCTTTCATGGAGGACGTGACCAACAAGGTGCCAAAGGACAGACTCCGCGCCAGCGGACGCGACGCACTCGCGACGCTCGAATACACGTTTGCCGTGATTGAATCGTACGAACAAGGCGGCGCGCTGGTGCGCCCACACCCGCTCCCAACACTGAAACGCGATCCGAGGGTACAATGAAACTTGGTTTTAACTCCGTCCTGTTTGGAGGACATCCTGTCGAAACGGCGTTTCGATATGCCGCCATCTGCGGTTATGACGGCATCGAAATCTCCGCGATTGCCAACATGA
This sequence comes from uncultured Verrucomicrobiota bacterium, assembly GCA_964514435.1. Classification (GTDB taxonomy): domain Bacteria; phylum Verrucomicrobiota; class Verrucomicrobiia; order Palsa-1439; family Palsa-1439; genus CAZEQV01. The sequence continues at coordinate 14,237 of CAZEQV010000038.1, read as the reverse complement.
GCGAACACATGATCGGGCCGGCTGCGCTCAAAGAACTTGCGGCAAGATACAACATTCCCATCCTGGCAATGGAACAACCGTCGCAAGACCCGGCCACGATGGAATCCGCCATGCGAGCGGCTGTGGAAATGGGTTGCCCAATCATCAACTGCGGGCCCGGCGGCAAGAGCAATGACGAGGCAACATTCCAACAGTCCATCGAGTCGTTGGGCCGGCTGGCCGACATGGCCGGTAAGTTTGGCGTGACGCTCTGCGTCAAGGCGCATGTGGGCGCCGCCATCTACAACACGCCCACCACGCTGCGCGCTCTTGAGGCCATTCAATCGCCATGGTTCGGACTGGACATGGATCCGAGCCACATTCACCGGGCCGGTGAAGATCCGGTAGCGGCGCTCGGCGCGGTCATCAAACGAATCAAACACGTTCACATCCGCGACTGCAAAGGCCGGCAACAAGACCCCGGTCCACCTGAAATGCAGGCCAACGGACGCGGCGACATCAATCTTCTCGGTTACATCCGCACGTTGCACGAGGCCGGTTATGCTGGTCCGGTTAATCTCGAAGTGATTGGCGCCAAGAGTTACGACGTTGCCCGCTGCGTGGCGATAGCCGCCGAAGCGCGCGGCCACATGCAGGCGTGTTTGCAGGCCTGCGGTGCGCGATGAGCATCCGCATCGGCATCTTGGGGTTCGCGCACGGACACGTCCATTCGTACATCAACGAATGGAAGCAGCGGGATGACGTACAGGTCGTGGCCGGCTGGGATCATGACCGGTCACGACTGCAGAAGATCAGCTTCGAGAAGACGGCGTCGGCTGCCGAAGTGTTGGCGAAAGTGGACGCGATCGTGATTGCGGCGGAAACCTCCCTGCACGCTGATTTGGTCGAACAGGCTGCGGCAGCCGGCAAGGCCATCGTGCTGCAAAAGCCCATCTCTCTGACAATGGGTCAAGCCGACCGGATTGTGACGGCCGTCAACAAAGCCCGAGTCCCGTTCACGATGGCGTGGCAGATGCGCGTGGACCGTCACAACCTCGAGATGAAGTCGCTGCTCGAATCCGGCAAGTTCGGACGATTGTTGATCCTTCGTCGCCGTCACACGTTGGCCACACAGCACATGGCCAGTTTTGAGAACCTGTGGCACAACAACCCCGAACTGAACCGTGACATCTTTGCCGACGACGCCGCTCATCCCATTGACTTTGTCTATTGGATGCTGGGCATGCCGGCCAGCGTGACGTGCGAGATGGGAACTTTGCTGAATCCCAAAGTGCCCAACGATACCGGTATCGTCATCTTCCGGTACGCGGACGGCACGTTCGCAGAAGTGGTTTGCTCCTTTGTCGCCCCTTCCGGGGAAAACAGCGCCGAGCTGACATTCACCAACGGGGTCATCGTGCTGAACTTTGGCGACGCACCATCGAGTTCCATTCCCAAGCCGCCGGGCGCGGTGCAGTTGAAATGGCACGCGCACGGCGACCGTGAATGGTCCGTGAGCAAGCTGCCGGACTACGCGAATCAGGGCGAACGGATTGCCGGTCTGGCCGCCCCGATAGCCGAATTCTTGAATGGCCGCCGTCCGCCGATTGCGACGGCGGAAGAAGGACGCGATGTCTTAAAACTGGTGCTGACCTGCTACAAGTCAGCCGAAACAGGCAAACGCATCTTGGTGTGAAAGGAAACTAACAATGAAGAAACAACCCAATCTGATTCTCTTTGGCATAGACAGCCTGTGGTCGAAACACATGAGCCTGTATGGCTATTCGCGTTTGACGACGCCGCACATTGACAAGTACGCGGCGCGTGGCGCGGTGTTCGAGAACCACTTCGCGCCGCATATCCCGACGACACCCGGTTACAGTTCCATGTTTACCGGCATGGATTGTTTTGGAACCGATGTCGTGGCGTTGCGCCATCAGGGCGGTCTGGGGAAGCACGTGCGCACCATCGCGGAAATTCTCGGCGATGCCGGCTACCAGACCACCTGTGTCGGGTTCGGCGGCAACCCCGCGTCGCGCGGCTTCCAGAAATACATTGAGTTTCCCGGCTGGGGGCCCGGCAGCGAAGGCGGCCGCAGTCCCAAGGCGGAAAACCTGAACCAAGTTGCCATGCCGGAACTGACACGACTGGCCAGCGATGAAAAACCATTCTTCCTGTTCCTGCGGCACATGGATCCACATTCGCCTTATCTGCCACCGCGTCCGTTCGAACGCTTGTTCTACCACGGAAACGAATGCGACCCGGACAACCATTCACTTGATGGAATGAAGGCGTTCAAACCGTTCCGCGACTATCTGCTCAGTTGGATGCCGGCAGGAATCACCGATGCCCAATACGTCAAGGCCCAATACGACGGAGCGGTCGCCTACATGGATGCCGGCATCGCCAACCTGTTCGCGCAAATCAACGCGCTCGGACTGGAGGAGAACACCCTCGTCGTCATCACCGCCGACCACGGCGAGACCCTCGACGAACATGACTGCTGGTTTGACCATCACGGGCTCTATGAGTGCACGCTGCAAATTCCGTTGGCGTTCATCTGGCCCGGCAAGGTTCCGGCAGGCAAACGATTCGCCGACATCACGCAAGCTAAAGACGTCACCCCGACCATCCTCAACTTGCTGGGTGTGAAAACGAAGATTGCTTTCGACGGGCGGAGCCTGACTCCGCTCCTTTGCGGAGAGCCTCGCGAACCAGAAGCAGAGTTTTACATCACCGAATGCACCTGGATGCGCAAACACGGCTGGCGCACGCCGCAGTGGAAATACATCCACGCGCTCGAACCCGATTTCCATTTCAAACCGGAAATCGAACTCTACGACATCATCCGCGATCCCGGCGAAACCAACAACCTGGCCAAGAAAGAACCCGCTGTCTGCCAGATGCTGGAAGCCCGCATGCAAGCGCACATCGCCAAACGCGAAAAGGAAACCGGCCGCACCAACCCGATGTTCACCAACCTTGATTGGCATGGCAAGAAATGTGGCCCGTTCAAGACATCCCAGCAGGCATACGACTCCTTGTACATCGGAAGCATGCAGGCCGCCCAAAAACTTCAGGCACAGAACAAAGTTGACGCCAACGTCAAAGAACAGCAAACCCAACGCGGATCGAAACTGTAGCCATGATGATCACAGTCATTGGCCGCGGACACTCCGGTACGCGCGCGATGTCGCACACGTTGAGCGCCAGCGGCGTGTACATGGGAGCCACGCTGAATGCTTCCGGTGATCTCATCCCGCCCGAAGCCATGTACGAAGCGTGCCGCGTCATGGCCCGGCACGTGACCTACCTCGGCAACCTGCGGTGGGATTTCTCGACGCTGCACTCGATGCCGATTGATCCCGAGTTCAAACGCCTCATCGAAACATATCTCACCTCCGTTCTGGCCAGCGACGCGCCGCGAAAAGGCTGGAAGATTCCAGAAACCACGCTCGTCTTTCCGTGGATCGTCCGCATGTTCCCGGAGATTCGCTACATCTACTGGATCCGCGACCCGCGCGACTGCATCCTCGGCCGGCACCTGACGGATGACCTGGCCGCCTTCGGCATCCCCTATGACCGGACTAGTGACGAACGCGAGCGCCGCGCCATCAGTTGGAAGTACCAAGTGGAAATCGTCAAGGCCACCCCCACACCAAAACATTGGTTGACGGTGCGACTGGAGGATTTTGTCCTTGATCAAGATCGCACGTTAAAACGGCTGGAGAAGTTTCTTGGATTTCCGCTGGCGAAGATACCGGTGAAGCCCGAAGTCATCGGACGATGGAAAACCGACACCGGCAAACATACGTTTGACGTTTTCCAGACCGACCTGGTCGAACAAGGCTACGCCTAGAAAAACACTCCGAGCTTGCGGGGTTTCCCGACAAGCTCGGAATGATGAGTTTGGTGATGTGACGTTGGTTTATTTCTTCAACGCTTCCGCGCGGGTGGTGATCGTCACCTTCATATCAATCTTCTCGTTCGGGTTGTCCCTGCGGTCCCGCGGTGCCGCCACGATCTTGTCGGCCACATCCATACCGGCGATGACGGTGCCAAACACCGTGTATTGATTGTTCAAGAAGTCATTGTCCTTCACATTGATGAAAAACTGACTGCCGCTGGAACGCTTTTCGGGATTCACCTGATCGCCTTGGCGGGCGGTGGCCAGCGTGCCGCGCTTGTGATCACGCTTGATTTCCGCTTCGACCGTGTAGCCCGGTCCGCCCGTGCCGTCATTGCTGCGGTCGTCGTCCTTGCTGTTGGGATCACCGCCCTGGATCATGAAGCCGGGAATTACACGGTGAAACGTCGTGCCGTCGTAGAACCCTTCCTTTGCCAGCTTCTTGAAGTTGGCCACTGTCTTGGGCGCGTCCTTCTCATAGAACTCCAGGACAAGCTTGCCCATCTTCGTCTCGATCACCGCCACTTCATCCGTGTCATTTGCCACTGTCGTGCCTCCCATGTACGCCGCCAACGTCATCGCGCCAACGGCTGCTAGTTTCTTCATCCACATAGTTTGATTACCTCCGCCCCGACCTGATCGGGGCCGTCCAGTTTCAGTTTGGTTCCGTTCACTGCGAACTCCCGCCGTACATACCCCAATGCGACCGCCTTGCCAAGTCCCGCCGACATCGCCGCGCTCGTGACCGCTCCCACCTCGCGTTCATCCGCGAAAATCTTCGTTCCCCGCACCGGCGCAGCCGGGCCTTCCACGACCAACTGCACCAAATGCCGGTTCACATGCCCGTACGTCCGAATCCGCGCAATCGTCTCCTGCCCGATGTAACAGCCCTTGTCATAGTTGATCGCCCGCTTCTCCAATCCCACCTCGACCGGTATCGTGTTCTCGTCCATATCCAAACCATACCGGGCAAAACCCACCTCGATCCGCATGGCTTCCAACACATCCTCATTCACCCGTTGCGCACCGGCTCTCTCGCAACGTTCCATCAACCCAGCCATGTCGCCCGCCGGAACAATCAGATGACGAAACCCACACTCCACGCCCACCGCTTCCATCCCTTCCACCGGCAACTCCCCCACCATCGTCACCTGCCCCAACTTGCCGGACACATCCTCGATCACCACATCCTCGGTGATCACATACTTTTCCAGACTGGCGGCCAACGACGGAGCATTACCGGCCTCGGCGACCAACAGAAATGCGTCCGGCAAGTTCACCACCGTGGCAAACCCGCGCATCTTGCCTTTCACATTCAAGAACGCCGCCTGCAAACTTGACCCGACCGGCATGCGCCGCACCTCATTCGTGCATTGCCCGTGCAAAAACGTCACCCGATCTTCCCCGCTGATTCGGAGCCGTCCATACAACCCGGTCGTCTCACAAACCACCGCTTTGTCCTGCTGAAAAATCCCATTCATCAGCCGTCACACTACCCCACCCGACCGGCTCCGTAAACACACTTGCTCACCCCACCGGCATCCGGTACGTTCCGCGCGACGTTCACCAACACTCATGCACGACCCGCTCATCCAGATTCAACCAACCCCACCGGCCAACCGCCGTCACCCCGCCTGGATCAAACGCCAGGTTGCCGGCGGACCGCGTTACATCGCGCTGCGCGAGATCTCCCAGCGTCTCAAATTGCACACCGTTTGCGAAGAAGCCAAATGCCCCAACATCGGTGAATGCTGGAGCCACGGCACCGCCACCTTCATGCTCATGGGCGATGTCTGCACGCGCCGCTGCAACTTTTGTTCGGTGGACAAAGGCAAACCCGGCTACCTCGACCCCGAAGAACCCGGCAAGGTGGCCGCCGTCATTGCCCAGATGGGATTGGATTACGCCGTCCTGACCTCCGTGACCCGCGACGATTTGCCCGACCAAGGAGCCGATCACATCGCCCGCACCATTGAAGCAATCGCCCTGAACGTGCCGGGCTGCAAACTGGAGATGTTGATCCCCGATTTCCGGGGCGTGCCGGCCTGCGTGGAACGAGTCGTCAAAACACCGCTCACGGTTCTGGCTCACAACATGGAAACAGTTCCTCGTCTGTACAAGCAAGTCCGACCGGGCGCGATTTACGAACGCTCCCTGCGGGTTCTGCAAATGGCCAAGGACTTCCGTCCCGACATCCTCACCAAGTCCGGCCTGATGCTCGGACTCGGCGAAACCCGGCAGGAACTCCTCGACGTCTTCGCCGACCTGCGCCGGCATGGTTGCGAGATACTCACCCTCGGCCAATATCTTCGCCCCACCGCCGACCAACTCGCCGTCCACCGTTATCTCACACCTCGCGAATTTGCCGATCTGCGCCAAGATGCGCTGGGCTTGGGATTCCGCCACGTCGAAAGCGGCCCGCTCGTGCGCAGTTCCTACCACGCCTGGGAACACATCCAATAACCTCCCCGCAACAATTGCCCGCCCTCGGTGTCCAATCCCTCAATGAAACGCCGCGCCTTCACGCTCATCGAATTGTTGGTGGTCATCGCCATCATCGGCGTGCTGGCGGCGCTGCTGCTGCCGGCCTTCACCGCCGCCCGTGAAAAGGCGCGGGCAGTGACCTGCATCAACAATCTCCGTCAGGTCGGCCTCGCCTTCGCTTCCTATCTCCAAGACAACGACGACACCTTGCCCCAACGGTTCTATCCAGCCGGATACCAAGGCGACAATGACTACGGTTACTGCGAAGCCATCGCGCCGTACCTGGCCGGCAAACGAAACATGTTCATCTGTCCCAGCCATCGCACTGCCGGCATGTTCGATCCGCCTCCGCATCAACCATCGTATGGGTTCAACTGGTACTACGACAACGCCCGACTCTCCGCCATACCCGATGCGGCCCGCACCATTCTCGTGACGGAAAGCGCAGGCGGCGGCGGCAGCGGATCACACCGCGCTGACCGGGACAACATTCCGCCCGGTGAACTCGATTCCACCAGACATTCCGGCAAGGCTCACTTCCTGTTTTTCGACGGCCACGTTTCGTTGCACCGCTACTCCGAGACCGTCGCCCCCGGCAGCGACATGTGGGGAACCGACCAAGGAAAGCATTATTGACCAGTCTTCTGGTCGCGGCCGGCAAAGTAATCAATCTGCTGGCAGATCCGGTGCAACACATTCACGTCACGCTGCTCCAACGGGGCGCGACTCAGCACTCGTCGCAGCGAACGGATGAACGACTCCGGATCCCCCTGATGCGGCCGAAACCCAACCTTGGCTAGCGATACGCTCATGTGTTTCAGCAGACCCTCCACCTCGTGAACGGAAGCCAGTTTCTGCCTGGGCCGGGACACATCGCCCATGCTCGCCATGAACACCTCGTAGCTATAGAGCATCACCGCCTGAGAGAGATTCAACGCCGGATGCGCCGCCCCACTCGGAACGGTGGACAGATCATTGCACAACCGCAACTCTTCGTCAGTCAACCCGCTTTCTTCCCGGCCGAAAACGATGCCCACCCGGTGTTCTTGGGACAACCGGGCCACCTTCACCGCCGCCTCGCGAACCGGGAAGGTCTGCGAGAACTGCGCCCGACGTTTCCGATGCGTTGTCCCGATCAACCAATGCAAACCGGCCGTGGCTTCCTCCCACGTGGCCACCGAACGGGCGCTCTCGATCACATCACGCGCGCCATGCCCCATCTTGATGGTCTCCATGTCCGACTTGAATCCTGACGGTCCGTGGAGGACGACCAAATCCGACAACCCCATCGTCTTCATGGCCCGCGCGCTGGAGCCAATGTTACCGGGTACGGCGGGTTCCACAAGAATGATGGTGACATTCTTCAAGTTTGCCGGTCCCGCGAACGTCAACGCCGGCTCAGGATTCTTCTCATCAGGTTTGCGCATGGTATTCGCCACTTGATTCAATCGTGCCGGCTTGGAGGCTGCGCCACAATCCTGTCATCGGTGTCCAACAGGATTGTCACCGGACCGTCGTTCACCAATTCCACTTGCATCATCGCCGCAAACTTTCCCTCTGCCACCTTCAAGGTCGTCGCCTGCCTCAGTTTCTCCATGAACCTCCGATAGAATGTTGCCGCCTCAACCGGTGGCATGGCTTCGGAAAAACTCGGACGCGTCCCCTTCCTCGCATCGCCGTACAAAGTGAACTGGCTCACCACCAACACGCCGCCGCCCACGTCCGTGACCGAACGGTTCATCTTGCCGGCTTCGTCGGAAAATATGCGAAGACCCAAGATCCTGGCGATCATCCAATCGGCGTCCCGGTCCGTATCGAGCTTGCCCATGCCCAGCAACACCAAGACACCGGCCCCCATCTCTCCCACCACCGCGCCGTCCACCCGCACACACGCGCGGGTCACGCGCTGCACGACCGCTTTCATTGTTTCGAAACTCGCAATCTCATAAACCGCTTGTCAGCTCCACTGACCGGCACATTGTCACGCACGGTGACCGTCTCGGATGTGCCGTGATTGACCACCGCCACCTGCGTCACATCATTACCCCAGACCCCGCCCATGTCGCCAACCGATTCCACGGCAAATACGACATCCGCAGGCACCGGCTTGGCCCGCCGATAACGCAGCGTCAAGTAGCCGCCCTCAACCGCCGCACCGATCGCACCACCGGCATCGTGGAGTTTCGGGTTCAATCCCAGCGCATATTCTGCCAAGTTCCCAAGACCATCGCCCTCGGGATCCGCCCCCGGTCCGCTGATGGCCTCATGCGCCATTTCCTCCGCCGTGAAATGCCACGCCTTCCAAGCCTCCCAGCTCTGCGTCAACACCACCATCACATTCACCGGCGTCGAGGTCGCCCGTTGCGCCAGATTATCCGTCACCACCGCAGTCAACGCATACACGCCCGCCGCCGCGTTGCTCCAAATCCGGCTGTAAGGAGCCACCGACGAAACACCCAGGCTGTTCGTCCCGGCAAAATACTCCACCTGATACACACCCAGGTTACCGGTGGCGCTGGCCGTCATCGTGACGTGATTCGACGAAACCAAAATCTGTCCGTCGGCGGGCGAGGTGATGGCCACGGTCGGCGGCGGCAGCGGGTCCGTCGGCCAATCCGGCGCGAAACTGTTCGACCGCCCCAGATACGCGTCGTCACCGTCGTCAATCCCGTTGAACAACCCGCCTCCCCGCACATAGAACGCGAACCGGTTGTTCGTGCCGGTCAGCCGCGTTCGCACGCGAATCTCATGCAACCCGGCCGCCAACCGTTCCGGAACCACAATCGAGTGCGAGTTGGCCACCGACCCCGTGGCGCTGTTGACCACCGTCTGTCCATCCACCAACAGGCTGAACTCGCCGCGTGGCAGATACACGATCAGGTCATACACATCATTACTCGGAGCGTTGAAGAAACTCACAAACTCAATTCCGCTGAAGTTGTTCGTTGCCGCCGCCACAAACGGAAACTCTGTCGTGTTATTTACTGCCAAATTGTCCCGCAGCGTGAAGAACCCTCGCGTGGTCGGCGTGTTCGTCCAGGAAAACCCCGGCTGCTTGGCGTCGTAATGAAAATTGACGTAGGCCGCATGAGCCGAGGTGTTCGACGAGGTCAGACGCAAACTCACACCGTTGGTCGCCGCCCGCGCCAACCAATTTGCATACACCGCCCCGGGCGCGCTCGACACGACCTTCCCGTCGTCAAACGTCGCCACGGCAAACAACCGATTCGTCGAAAGAAACCCCAGCACGCTGCCCGGCACGTTCGTCGTCCCGCCCGCGGTCGGTAACGTCGCCAACACCCGGCCCGCCGACACGATCTTCACATTCGTGGCCGTGCCGCCCGACACCGTCGCCCCCAACGTCCCGCTCGCGGCCCGATCAAGCGAACCCGGCACGCTCAACGTCACACTGCGACCGGTATTGTTCACGTTCGCCCCCAACCAACCGTGCCCCTGTGTGCGAACGGCGTTGTCCGTGTACGCAATCACCCGCCATTCGTGCCATCCATCCGGCACCGTCGCGGTGTCCAACACGAACCCGCCCGGCACACGCGACACCGACACCGTTTCCGTTCCATCGCCGATTCGGATCACCCGTCCGTCCACGGCCAAGTCCAGATTCGTTTCCAAGCTCACCGGGCTGGTCGCCGACACCAGCACGGTGACCACACCGGAAACGGTGGCGTTCTCGTTCAGATTGGTGATGGCGACCACGGGAATGTCCGCAAAAGGCTGCGTCAATGGATCGCCGATGATGAACTGCTGCCGGGGACGGGCGATGGATTGATAGAACGCTTCGCCAAGGGATGACCCCGCAGCATAGTGAGCGTGTAACCGAGCATGCGGAAATTTTTCCCATATAGCATACGGTTCCTGAACTGTCCCCCCCGTGCCGGCCGCGCCTGCCCGCACCCAACCCGAGATATGCGTCTGCCCGGTGCCATCAAACAACGCGCCGTAGCTGGTTACGTGCTCGGCCAACGCGCCCGGCAAATACGTCGTGCCGCTGGTGCGGATGCCTATCGTGGCCGCGCCCACGAGAGCGCCGATGGCGGCCCGATTCGAGACCGGAAACGTCCCCGGTGCGTTGGTCTTGTTCAACGGAATGACACCGGGAAAGACGTGATAATCCACGCCGAGCGCCTTCCATTCGTTGGTGACCTGCGCGACTTGATGTTCACGCATCACGCTGCGAACGTCGCTGTTGGTCGGCCAATACACCGTGCCGTCCGGCTTCACACCATCACTCGACCGCGAACGTTCCAGCGCCTCAAACACCTCCAGCACGCGATTCCCCCGCGGCCCGGTAAACCCCAGGGAAGTGGCCACCCAATACCTCTCGCCATCGAAGACCTTGTCCGACCGCAACTCGGTTGTGGGAAGATACGCTTTCCCGTCATCCGGTCCCCGGTACGCTTGATTTGCAAACCCGGTCAGAGATCCCAAGTCATTGGGGAAACGGTTCGTCAACGTGGTGATCGTGGTGTGCTGCGGTGCGTCATACAACGCGCCGAGAAAGGAATTGTTGTTGTTGAACCGAAACGGCGTCGTACCGGCGATGATCACACCGTCAATCTGTCCGGCAAGATCGCGGTTGGTCATTGTCTGCCGCACAAAGTTGATCACGTCCAGCGTCTGTTGCGCGGTCAGGACGTGAACGATACCGGGCGAGCTTGGCGTGGTCCGCGGAAACGTGTACGGCGCCATCATCGTTTCCGGCACGTTTCGGAGCTGTTGATAGCGGGCGGCGATCGCCACAGCATTGGGATCGAGCGGATCATACACCAACAGAAAGTCGGTCGGACCGCCCCCGGCCCACACCCACCGGCCGAGGCCGCAAGCCATGGAAAGCAACAATAGAATGCGCCGCATACCCGTCATAAAACGCAACAAGCCTGCCCTCAAAACTTCGTCACGTCAATCGGCGGCAATTTCCAACTGGCGATGTCATCACCGTCGCCATTTTCATCCTTGCGGTTTGGACCGCAAGACCAAGCCCGCCCGGCACTGTTCACCGTAATCCGGTACGGAGTTTTCCACGGATCGAGAAACTCGCCGCTGGCGCTTATCGGACTGCCGGCTGACTCCAGATAATCGAGCTTCTTGGGGTTTTGTCCGCCAACATCTTGTCCTTGTAGAATGGCGCAAACCTCCGCGTAGGTGCCGGCCGGGTAGCGGCCATTCTCGCGCTCAAACAAGTCCAAGGCGGCCGCGATGTATCCCACGTCCCGCCGCGCCTGTGAGACATTCATTTGTGATACGACAAGGTAAGCAAACCCGGCGAGAAGCACCACGGCCATAATCACGAGGCCCACGATCAGGCCCACGGGGGTCTTTTTTACCGGCCTAGCATTTTTTGCGCTTCGTTTCTCCACTGACCATTTTCCCACTGCCGGTCCGGGCACACCGGCAATTTCAACACCTGCTCCCACTGCGCCCGTGCTTCGTCCATTTGTCCAAACACCCGCAACGCCTCACCCAAGTAGAGGCGGTTCTCCGGATAGTCAGGATATAATTGTACTGCACGTTCCAAAAGTCGCAATCCTTTGCGCGTGCTTCCCAAACTGATCGGCGGCCCCGGTGCCCGCAGATACAAGATGCCCAACACACGCAGCGGCCCGGCATAGTCATGTTTCTCATCAATCTCGATAGCGCGTTTCAGCACGGACTCCATTTCCACGACGGCGTTCAGGCCCAACGACCGGTCCACATCCGCCAGCAACCCGACATTGATCGCATACCAATAATGCCCCTCCACCTTGCCGGCATCCAACTCGCGTGCCTTGCGCCCGCGCACCACGCCTTCCTCTGCCGCATCCCGTCGTTTCACAGGCTCTTTCTCGTACTCCGCCAAAAATGCCAACGCCCGCGCGGCCTGCCACTGGGCGTCATAGCGGCCCGGCAACGCGCGCGCCGCCCGGTCCATGCGATCAGCGGCGCGGCGGATGTTTTCCACTGTGCGAGGCTGCCGGTTATACAAATCATCGCCCTCCTTCCAGTACCGCTCCGCCTCGGCCGCCGTCAGCACCAACGGATCACGCAACGGCTTCTCCCGGATCGCCCGAATCGTCTTGCAGCCGGTCAGTATGCACGCCAGCGCCAATACTCCCAGGGCCGGCAGCACCGACAGCCTACCGGCCCTGAAAGAGTTTTTCCGATTTCTCAAGCTTCTCCTTGTCCACGCCTTCAAAACCATCTACCCGGATTGCGGTGAGGATGTTCTTGCCGGACTCGTCAGCCGACATCTCTTGGAGCGCGGTCGCCACTTTGCCGGTATCCACGCCGGTCGCATTGGCTCCAAAAACAACCACCAAGTCTTTCGGCAGATCATCCGACAAAAAAAGCACTTTCAACGCGGCCACCAAGTCGCCATCCTCGGCAAACGTCTTCCACGCCGATTCCTCGACCAACACCAGCTCGGGCGCGTTCTTGGTGGATTCCGCCAACGCGAACAAATCTCCCTCCGCATCGCTGGTTGGCTTCAGCCTCGACTCACGCCCCAGCTTGCCCTGCAAGATCACCGACAAAACATAGTTGGCCTCGCCTGCCAATGCGGTCGCCACGGTTCGCCCCTGCCAATCCTCCAGTCTGTCGCCGCCATCTTTTCGCCCGACCAACACGTATTTCTCCGCCGCCATGCCGGTGCGCTTGACCTGCAACAGCGGCTCCATTCCCAACGCCTTCGCATAGGCCAGATAAAAGCCGGGCGTCACGATTCCCAGCGGTGGTTTCCGGGCGGCGCACAGTTCGGCTGCTTTGACCGGCTCATTCATGATGCGCGGTTCAAACGAGACGCCCGCCTTGCCGGAAATGTATTCGGTAAATGGAATCAAGGACGGCCCGGCTGCTTCTTGTGTGGCGAATTTCTCGCCCGACTTCAGAAATAGAAACGGTCGCGCCTCGGACGCGAATCCACCCGCCACAGCCGCCATCCAAATCACAGCCGTCAAGAGTTGTCTTTTCATTTCGCCATTCCTGTCCAGTGTTTGGCCACCAGCCACATTTTCTCCATGGTGGACAATCGAATCTTGCCGTTCATGACGGCGAAGTTGTGTTGCCGGATCTTGCGGAGAATGCCGCCGTAAATGGCCATCATCACCGCCAGGGTCTTGCGGCTGTCGGCATGGATCATTCCCAACAGCGGCTGCGCGTCCCGGTAGTATTGCTCCGCCCGGTCAGCTTCGAATCGCAACAGCTCAATCAACTGCGGCGTGGATTCTCCGTTGATGATCACGCGTTCTTCGACGTTGAACCGTCGCAAATCTTCAATCGGCAGATAGATCCGGCCCAATCGCGCGTCCTCTTTCACGTCTCGAATGATGTTGGTCAGTTGGAATGCGATCCCGCACGCTTCCGCCGGCTTCAATGCCTGCTCGCTCTCGTAGCCGAATACCGGCAACACGACCAGCCCCACGCAAGAGGCCACTCGGTAGCAGTATCCGTAAAGGGCTTGGAAGGTCTCGTAGCGGGTCACGGTCTGATCCATCTCCGTTCCATCCAGCAGCTCATGAAACAGACGGATGGGTATCCGGTATCGCTTCACCGTGTCGGCCAACGCCGGCAGGATCGGATCGGCCAGATTCCGTCCTTGAAACGCGTCATCCACCATCATGCGCCAGTTCTTCAGACCCTCCGAGGCGATGGCCGGATTGGCCGCGCCGTCGGCGATGTCATCGGTTCGTCGCATGAAGGCATAGATCGCGCACATCGCCCGCTGTTTCTCTGCCGGCATCACCACAAACGAATAATAAAAGTTCTTCGCCGTCTGCCGCGCAATTTGCCGGCAAAGCTCGTAGGATTGATCTAGCGAAGAAACCATAGCGGCGGATTATGCGAAACACGTCCTCTGAACGCAAGCGGCACAATC